>DASYZB010000023.1 GCA_035946615.1 Verrucomicrobiia bacterium | reverse complement strand
GGCCGCTCCGGCCTTATCCTTCTGCTGGAGCAGGAAAAAAGCGAAAAATCCACCTCACCCAAACCACCTGACATCCGAAACCAAATCCCTCAATTACTCAACACGGACCGCCATCAATTATCGAGATCGCTCTCATATGGGCGATTTCTCGCCACATCTGGAAGAAGCGCTCATCCGTCGTTTAAAGCCTGTTGGATTACCAACTCCTCTTGCCGCCACAGGCGAGCAGATTCTGCTTTATGGAACCAATGACGCCTCTCTTGTCGAGCTTCGCGCCGAATTGCTTCAATACATCCCGCATTCTGCACAACCCAAACTGGTGCTCCAGGAAGGTCCGATCATTTTTACCGCCCAACTTTCTTCCGGCAGATTCCCTATTGGCATCTACAACTGGCGCCCCGGAAGTCTGCTGCGCCTGAGCGGCGTGTGCTCGATTCAAGGCAGCGATAGCCATAGTCCCCAATCCTTCCGCATTCTCCTTCCCAACCCTGAAGCCATTGCGCTCCTGAAAGCCCCTCCAGCATGGGGCGCGCGGCATCTGGTGGTTCTTGCAGGGACGCTGGGATTTGTCGCACTCATCGCCTTCTCCTGGATCTTCGCCCTGCGCCGGCAGGTCCATTCTCGCACGACAGCTCTGCGGACCTCGCAGGCGACGCTCCAGCGGGAAGTAGAACATAATCGCGCCCTCTCGGAGTTGGGCCGCCGGCTGAGCGCCGCCGCAACGCCCAAAGATGCGGCCATGATTATCTTTGAAGTGGCGGACCGCTTGATAGGGTGGGATTGCGCCCTCTGCGACATGTATTCGCCTGAAACCCATCTGACCTCGCACGTGCTGAATATTGATTTAATCGATGGCCGGCGTGTTGAATGCCAGCCGCAATTCACCCAATTACCGCCCTCCCCGCTGGCTCGACGGGCCATTGAATCCGGGCCGCAGCTCTTGCTGCGCGAAGTCTCGGAACTTGAGAAGGCCGAGGGAGTACCGTTCGGCGACACGGCCCGCCGGTCCCTCTCCATCCTGTATGCGCCTGTGCGAAACGGCTCGAATGTTGTGGCCGTGCTCTCCATTCAAAGCTACAGGCCGCATGCCTATGATGAGCGGGACTTGGCCACCCTGCAGGCATTGGCGGACCACTGCAGCGGCGCTTTGGAACGAATCCGAGCGCACCAACGACTCCTGGAGGTTTCCCGCCAGGCGGGGATGGCCGAGGTTGCCACAGGCGTCCTTCACAATGTTGGGAATGTCCTCAACAGCGTGAATATTTCGGTGACTCTGCTGGCCCAGCACGTTAAGGATTCCTTTGCCCGCCGCATCGCCAAAATCTCCGATGTATTAAACAATCATTCCCGGAACCTCTCTGAGTTCCTCACCTCTGACCCAAAAGCTCACGACCTGGCGGCTTACGTCAAGCAGTTGGCGGCTGTCATGGCCGCCGATGAGGCCCGCTTCCGTGGCGAAGTAGAATCCCTCGCCAAAAATATAGACCACATCAAACAAATCGTCGCCATGCAGCAAACCTACGCCCGGCTCGCAGGCTCGACAGAAACGATCCCTGCGTCGGACCTGGTTGAGGATGCCCTGCGCTTGAACGCCGGCAGCCTCTCCAATCATAAGGTCCAGGTCTGCCGCGACTACCCGTCGAAACAGCCCCTGGTGACGCTGGACAAACACAAGGCCCTTCAGATTCTCATTAACCTCATTCGCAACGCCAAATATGCGTGCGACGAATCCGAGCGATCGGATAAAAAACTCACGATGCGCATTGGCAATGGCGACGGGCGCGTGCGGATTTCGATTGTTGACAACGGTGTGGGCATCCCACGCGAGAACCTGTCCCGCATTTTTACCCTTGGCTTTTCCACACGCAAAGACGGCCACGGTTTTGGCCTGCATAGCGCCGCCCTGGCCGCCAAAGAACTCGGCGGCAGCCTCAGTGTCCAAAGCGAAGGGCCCGGCGCCGGAGCCACCTTCACCCTCGAACTGCCGGTCGCATCTTCCAACTGATCATGAGCAACTCCCTCCAGCCCCCTAACCACCGCATCCTGGTCATCGACGATAACCCCTCGATCCACGATGATTTCCGCAAAATTCTTCGCGCCACAAGCCGTCCTGATTTCGACGCTCTCGAGGCCGCGTTGTTCGACGAAAATAAAACCGGCGCGACTCCGGTTCAATTCGATGTAGCGTCCGCTTACGACGGGAAGGAGGGCCTCGATGCGGTGAGCGGGGCAACGAACGCAGGAATCCCCTTCGCCCTGGCCTTTGTGGACATCCGGATGCCCTCGGGATGGGATGGAATTGAAACCATAGCTCACCTCTGGCAGGTCGATCCCGAATTGCAGATTGTCATCTGCACCGCCTACTCCGATTACTCCTGGGACGAAATGGCGACGCGGCTAGGCCATCCCGAGCGCATCTTAATACTCAAAAAGCCTTTCGACGTCATTGAGGTCCTGCAGCTTGCGCATACGCTCACCGAAAAATGGCGTCTGGGACGGATTTCCAAGGCGACCCTTAAGGCGTTGGAAGAGTCCGTCGAGCAACGCACCCGCCAACTGCGCGCCTCCAACCGCGAACTCACCACGCTTGCGGCAGAAAGACAACGCGCGGCCAGGCGGCTGGAACGCGCCAACCGGCTCTATTCAGTCCTCAGCGGGATAAACGAACTGATCGTCCGCGCGCGTTCGGTCGATTCTCTCTGCCAGGAGGCCTGCCGCGTCCTGGTCCAGGAGGGTCATTTTGTAATGGCCTGGTTTGGCGCGCTGGACCCCGAGACGCTTTTGGTCCGGCCAACCGTTTGGTTCGGCCACGAAGAGGGTTATCTTTCCGACGTAACACTTTCAGCCAATCCTGATTCAGAGTTGAGCTCCGGCCCCGGCAGCCAAGCCCTTATCCAAGGCCGGGTCGCTCTTTGCAACGACATCGCCCATGACCCAGGCATCGATGTGTGGCGCGAAAAAGCCCTCAAACGCGGTTACGCTTCCGTTGCCGCCTTTCCGCTTAGGACGGACGCCCGAACCCTTGGCATCCTGGCCCTCTATAGCGGTGAAGCAAATTTCTTTAAGGAGCACGAGCTGACACTCCTGGAAAGGCTCTCGGCCGATCTCTCATTCGCGATTCAATCGATTGAGCAGACGGTCCAATTGAGGCTTCAGGGCGCTGCACTCAGCGCCGCTGAGAATACCATTGTCATCACCGACCTGAACGGCGTGATTCGATGGCTTAATCCGGCATTCACGCAGCTCACCGGGTATTCTGCGGCAGAAGCGCTTGGGCGCAAGATGAGTCTTTTGAGATCGGGCAAGCACCCCGTTGAATTTTACGAACAGCTTTGGCAAACAATTTCATCCGGAAATTCGTGGCATGGCGAAATGGTGAATCGCAGCAAAGATGGGTGTTTGCTCACCTGCGAAGCCAGCATCACGCCCATCGTTGATCCCCAGGGGGCCATTACCCATTATGTCGCTATCCAACACGATGTCTCGGCCCGGAAACGGGCCCAGGAAATCCTGCGCCAAACCCAGGAGCAACTGCGCCAATCCCAAAGACTCGAGGCCATCGGCCAGCTCGCCGGGGGTGTGGCCCACGATTTCAACAATCTCCTGGCAGTCATTCGGGGCAATGCAGACCTGGTTATCATGTTTGGAGACCAACTCAAGCCCGAAGCTCGCGAGTGCCTGCACCAGGTTGCCGCTGCCGCTGATCGCGCCGCCAATCTCACCAACCAGCTTCTAATTTTTGGCCGCAAACAAATCATGCAATCTCGCCCCATCGACCTAAACGGGTTGGTGAGTAATCTGACCAAAATGCTCAAGCGGATTATCGGTGAGCATATCAACCTCCAATGCGATTATTCCGCCAAGTCCCCTTACGTTCAGGCAGACCCAGGGATGCTCGAGCAGGTGCTGGTCAACCTGGTGGTCAACGCCCGCGATGCCATGCCTCGCGGGGGGCGTCTTATCGTTCGCACCAGCATCAGCCGAGTCGATAGCTCCCATGTCCGCACTCATCACGACGCCCGCCCAGGTTCCTTCGTCACCCTCTCGGTTCAGGACTTCGGAACCGGGATTCCCCAGGAGATCCTCCCTCGCATTTTCGAACCATTCTTCACCACCAAGGACGTCGGCAAAGGGACCGGCTTGGGCCTCTCCACAGTTTACGGAATCGCCAAACAGCACGAAGGCTGGATTGAAGTCTCAACCGAACTTGGGGTCGGCTCCACATTCGCTCTTTTTCTTCCGGAACTCAAAGAAGTGCCGGCTCAAACCCAAGCCGCACAGACAGGCCCAGCACCCGCTCGTGGCTCGGAACGCATCCTCCTGGTGGAAGATGAAGAGGGGGTGCGCGCTGTAAGCCGCGCCGTTCTCGAGAAATTCGGCTATCGTATTCGCGAAGCGGCCTCGGGCGGCCAGGCCCTCCAGCAATACTCCTCCTGCGCGTGCGATTTCGATCTGCTCCTGACCGATATGGTCATGCCCGGCGGGATTACCGGTCGCGAATTGGCCGAACGGTTGCGCGCCCATAACTCCGCCCTCAGAGTTCTCTTCACCAGCGGCTACAGTGGCGATTCACTGGGCCAGGACACCGCCTTCCTTCGCCGCACTCGCACTCGCTTCGTTCCCAAACCCTGCTCTCCCAATCAATTGTTGAACGCCGTCCGCCAGTGCCTGGATGATCCGCTGTTCGACCTCGAACGAATCGGAAACGAGGTCGCACAACCAATACATTGACCATAGATTTCACGGATGTCGTCCCGCGAATCGAAAATCTAAAATCAAAATTCAAAAAGGAAATCCATCTACCTCAAAAACACCTCATGCACGGCCCGCATCGCCTGTTCCCCTTTGGCGATATCAATCACCACAGAGATTTTGATTTCGCTGGTCGAGATCATGTCGATGTTTATCCCTTCGCGGGCCAGGATTTCGAACATCTTTCCGGCCACGCCTGTATGACTTTTCATTCCCACTCCCACGATCGAGAGCTTGGCGATTTTATCGGTGGCAATGACTTTGCCAAAACCGACCTCGGCCTTTAGGGAATCGATCACTTTTTGGGCCTTGAGCAAGTCTGGTTTATCGACCGTAAATGACAGGTCGGTGGCGGGGGCGCCGCTGCCATGGCTGATGTTCTGCACGATCATATCGACATTGATCGCCGCGTCGCCTATGGCCTTAAAGATGCGCGCCGCAATGCCGGGCTTGTCCGGCACTGCAACGAGCGTAATTTTCGCCTGGTTCTTGTCGAGCGAGACGCCCCGCACGACGATGTCTTCCATGTTTTTGGTTTCTTCTTTCACAATGGTGCCTGGATGATCGTTAAGACTGGACCGGACCTCGAATACCACCTCGAATTTTTTAGCAAACTCGACCGAGCGTGACTGCATGACCTTGGCCCCAAGGCTGGCCAGCTCGAGCATCTCGTCGTAGGAAATCTCGTCTAGCTTTTTGGCGCTGGACACCAGGCGCGGGTCGGCGGTATAGACCCCATCCACATCGGTGTAAATCTGGCACAGGTCTGCCTTGAGGGCGGCGGCCAGCGCAATGGCAGTTAAATCCGAGCCGCCCCGGCCCAGGGTGGTCACCTGCCCGTCGAGCGTCTGGCCTTGGAAACCAGCGACGATCACCACCTGGCCTTCGTTGAGCAGGTCATGGATTTTTTTTGGCGTGATGTTTTGAATCTTTGCCTTGGTATGAACACCATCGGTGACAATCCCCGCCTGGGCCCCGGTCAATGAGACCGCGGGCACATCCAGCGAATGAAGGGCGATGGCCGTTAAGGCGATGGTGGTCTGCTCGCCGGTTGCCAAAAGGACATCCATCTCGCGCTCGTTGGGCAGCGGCATGAGGTCCTTGGCCAGCTTAATCAGATTATCAGTCACCCCGCTCATCGCCGAGACGACCACAACCACTTTGTCGCCTTTGGCGCGATACTGGGCCACGCGGCGCGCCACGTTCCTAATGCGCTCGGTATTGCCTACGGAGGTGCCGCCGTATTTTTGAACAATTAAAGCCATAAATTCCTCTCAACCGGCTTCATTGGAAATCTTCAACGCGAATCATCACCGGCTTGCCTTTGATGACCGGCAACGCGGCTATGCGCTGGAGCGCCCGTGAGACGGCGCCATTCACGGCATCGTGCAGCATCAAAATCAACGGCACGCTCGCCCCTTCATGGCCTTCCGGCTGGATGACCGAAGAAATGCCAATCTGCAAATCTCCAAATATCCTGGCTATCCTGGCCAACGTTCCCGGCACGTCCACCACGTTTAACCGAACGAAATAGCGGGACAACACCTCGCCAATCGGCAGCACCCTGCCCTGGCGATCATGGGGGACGAACGGCGGCCGACGGTGTTTGGTTCCGAATTTCAGGTCCAGGGCTGCATCGGCGACATCGCTCAGCACGGCGCTGGCCGTGGCATCTTTGCCGGCGCCGCGGCCATAGAACAAGGTATCCCCGACAACGTCGCCGCGCACGAACACGGCGTTGAAGACGTGGTTGACACTCGCCAGCACATGCGAGTTGGGGATCAGAGTTGGATACACGGAGACCTGCACGCGGGCGCCTCCATTGTTTTGATGCCTTTTCTTCCCCGGGCCCTGGCCGGCTGGGTTCTGGTCAATTCCCTTGATAATCCCCAAGAGTTTGATCGTATAGCCAAACTGGCCGGCGAATTGCATATCAGCGCGTGTGATAGCGCGGATGCCCTCGACGTAAATGTCCTTGGGCTTGACCCAAAACCCATGTGCCAGTGACGCCAGGATGCCGACCTTGTGCTGCGCGTCCCAGCCGTCAATATCCAGCGACGGCTCGGCTTCGGCGTAGCCCTGGGCTTGCGCCTCGCGCAATACATCCGCGAACTCGACCCCTTCCAGCTTCATCCGGGTCAGAATGTAATTGCAGGTCCCGTTGACGATGCCGTACAGATGCGTGATGCGGTTGCCAACAAAGCCTTCCCGAAGGGCCTTGATGATCGGAATGCCGCCGCACACGCTGGCCTCATAATAGAGATTGGTGCCGAACTCTTTGGCAGCCGCAAACAGCTCTTCTCCATGCGCAGAGAGCAGGGCTTTGTTGGCCGTAATGACCGGTTTGCCAAGCCTCAGCGCGGTCAGGATCATGTTGCGGGCGATGGTGGTGCCCCCAACCAATTCAACGACGACATCCACGGCCGGGTCCTGCACCACCCCATTCCAATCGGTGGTCAGCAACGAGCGGGCAATCGGATACGGTCGGGGTTCATCCAGCGCCTTAACGGCCACTTTGCGAACGCCGATTTCGACGCCAATGCGCGAGGCCATCAGGCCGGCATTGAGCTGCAGCGCGTGAAACACGCCGCTGCCCACCGTCCCGCCGCCGATAAGCCCGAGGTTGACCTGCCGCATATTGGGCGCGAAGGATGCCCAGAACCAACCCGTGCGACAACTCCTAAAACGCCACTTCGACCCCAGATACCGCAGAGAAACGCAGATTCAAAAGGGAAATCGCCGGGAAGTTGCATTCGGCAGCGCGCCGCGAACGAGGCTGTGCTGCGGACAACCCTTTTCAAAATAGGCCAGGAAGAAATCTTTGCCGGGAGAACGCGCACAGTAGGCCCAGCCGCTGTATGGATTGGGATATGAGTTTGCCGCCCGGAAAGTCAGCTCCACTTTCTCCCACACGTGGGTGTCCCGGCACAGCCGCAACCAGACTGAAAGCGGACACGAAGAGCAGGAGCAACGGCTTCATGAATTCAAATGATCAACTCCTGAGTCTTACCAGTTGCTCAAGCGCCTTAGGCAGTCCCGGCTGAGGAGGCGGCGGGGACATCTTCCCCGCTCTGCTCCTGCGCAGCGTCAGCCATGGCATGGATGGACCTGCTGCAAAGGTTTATCAGAAACGGGTTCTGCGACGGATCATCCTCTCGCTCCACATAAATAATCGCGCCCGTTGCGCTTAATCCCGCCTCTCTTTCACCAGCGCCAAACAGCTCCTTGCGATAGGCTTTCAGGTCGGCAACAAGTTTTCTGAGCCGTTCCGGGCTGAAAACACCTTTGGCTATTTCACGCATAGCGGGCAGATAAACTGTGGAATAGGCTTCTTCCTGCTGGGTGTCAGAGAGTTGTGCGCCGTCCTGCACTGGCCCGTACCTCTCGAAAAGTTCTTCAACGATGCGATTGAACCGCGGCGCCCAGGGCTCCATCTCTTCGGCCCTCAGCAAAAGGCAGGCGGAGTCTTCTCGTTCAAAAAGCTGGATGGCCTGACGCAGCATGGTCCCTTCCGTTGCGACGGAGGATTGGACCAGGCCAGGGCATGCGTTGACCGCTTCTTTCAGTCGCTTCTCCTGAGCCGGATCGGCCAGGCCTTCCAGCCAATTTTCCAACTCCTCCGGGCTCATTGTTTTCGGGTCGCATCCCAGAATCTCTATTAGGTTTTCCTGCTCCTGGTCCTTCCGAGCGGCCCATTCATCGAGGCCCCACCTGAACATTTGCATCAGGAAGGGGTTGGTTTCATCTGTGTCTTCCACAGTAGCCAAGGCCGCAATCTCGATGAGGCGCGCTTGGATCAAACGCCCTTCTTTAACGTAGCGGGGCGCCAGCATCAGCAATTCCATGCTGGTCTTTTTCCGATACTCTTTCGAGGCCAAAAACAGGAGCGCCTTGAAAAAGAGCTTTTCAATCATTTCTTTGCCCTTAATGGAGGGCGAGTAGCCTGCCTTTTCAAATGCCTTCTCGACTTGCTCAGGCGTGAAACGCAAGTGTCTGAAGGCCTCCTCAGCGAAGAGTTTCTCTGTTATGCGGTTCAGGGCCTCATCGTCCGCAGCAAGCTTTTTAAATCCGTCCTCATGTAGGGTCAATTCCTTCGATGCTGCCTCAATCTCCTGCTCGCAATTTACGTATCTGATCAGGACTTCGTTCTCGTCGAAGAGACGCCGCAATTCCGGGTCGCGCTTAAGCATGCCCGATGACTCGAGTGATTTGAAAAGACTGCCAAAATTCTTCAAATTCTCAGGGGTAGGCTTCCAATCCGGCGCGGCCTCCTCAAGCCCTTCGAACGGGGCCTCCTCAGGCGGTTCCGGCGTTGGGGGGCGCGCAGCCAGGCGCGCCTGCTCATCCAGAGGGAGGTGACAGCGTTTGTATTTTTTGCCACTGCCGCAATGGCAGGGATCATTGCGTCCCGGTTTCGCGCTCATATAGAAATCTTTCTTTTGCTGCATGAAATCAAAGCGCGTTGGAGGCATTTTAGTAAAGACCAAAAAGAGACTATATTTTTTCCCACGAACGCCAAATCGACGTATCGAGGTACATGAGGAAGGGTCTCCTTGAAAGAATCTCTTGCGATTTCTTAAATTAAGACTCATAGTCTCTGGACTCATGAGGCTCATTTTGGCTCCACTGATCCGTGAATGCCGACGATCCAGGAATTGGTGGGCGCGCGGATACGCGAGCTGCGAAAGGCCCGCGGGTGGACGTTGGAAGATCTTGCCGAGAAAGCCCAGAAACACTACACGTATATCGGTGGCTTGGAACGCGGCGACCGAAACGTCACCCTTGAGGTTCTGCAAGCGGTCGCCAGCGCACTGCACGTTCCAATCAAGAGCCTCTTCAACATTGCGCCCCATCCCCTTGAAACCAAGCTCAACGCGACTTCGGATGATATTCTCTCGGCCATTCAGAAGGGTTTTCGCGCGATTATCGACGCCAAAGGCAAACTGGCCGAATATTTCCTGAATCGTGAACTCGACGAATTGGAGAAGAATGGCTCCATTTGCGATTTGGTCTGGTATGGCAGAGACGGCGAGCCAGATTTTACGTTCAGATTCCATGGAAAATTGTTGCGGCTTGAATGCAAGAACGTTCGATCACCCGACGCAAAGCGTAAGAATGACTGGGTTCGGGCGGAATTGCAAAAGACACGCAATTCCAAGGATGGAACACCAACGCGAGCCTACCGGGCGGATCAATTTGAAATCTTGTCGGTATGTCTCTTCAATCGCACGGGCGAGTGGAAGTATCTTCACATCTCAGTTCATGGCCTGGTCCGTCGCGAAGAATTCCCTGACCTCCTGGAGATCATGCAAACTGTTCCCCAGGTCGAGCCATACGGCCATTGGAGACAGTCGCTAATTGATGCATTCTCAGACTATGAAAACCGCTCGCAAGCTTCGTGAGGAGCCAAAGGCCTACGGAGCCCGCCTCCCAGAGGCCCATTTCAGCACAAGCCGCGGTGCCGCTTACTGCGGCAAAGCCGAGGAACTGCTGCCTGGTGTGCCGGACGATTCAGTCAATCTCATTTTTACATCACCGCCATACGCCCTCCATTTCAAGAAGGACTACGGCAACGTGGACCAGGACCAATACGTGGACTGGTTCCTTGGGTTTGCTTCCGAATTCAAGCGGGTGCTCAAGCCCGACGGAAGCCTCGTAATCAACATCGGTGGCAGTTGGCGTCCGGGCCACCCTGTCCGCGCACTCTGCCATTTTGAGGTCCTCATCCGGCTCGTGCGCGAGCATGGGTTTCACCTGGCCCAGGAATTCTTCTGGCACAACCCGGCCAAACTCCCGGCTCCAGCGGAGTGGGTAACGGTGCGGCGCATTCGTGTTAAAGATTCCGTCGAAGCCCTTTGGTGGCTCTCCAAATCCACCCAACCCAAGGCCGATAACCGCAAGATTTTGACGGAGTATTCTGAAGATATGAAACGCCTGCTGAAACGCGGATATCGGGCGAAAGAACGCCCCTCGGGCCATAAGATCACAAATAAATTCACTGCGCATGGTGGCGCTATCCCCCCCAACCTGTTGACGCTTGGAAACAACGATGCCAACGGATACTACCTCACCCGCTGCGCAGAGGAGAAAATCAAGCCTCACCCGGCACGCTTCCCCGTCCAGCTCCCGGAGTTTTTTATCAAATTTCTCACCGTCGAGGGTGACCTGGTTCTTGACCCGTTTGCCGGCAGTTGCACCACCGGCGAAGCAGCCGAGCGGCTGGATAGAAGGTGGATGGCGTTCGAACCTGTCCTCGACTACCTCCTCGGCGCTCAATTCCGTTTTGAGAAGACAGACCTGCAGCCTGGGGCTTCAATGACCGGACCAGGTTCCAGAATCGGGCCAAGCGCTGACCGGCAGATCGCTTTGCTGTAAGTGTCCGCCCTTGCCTAACCGACCGGTCACCTCCTCGTGCAAGGCCAAATGGCGGTGCCACGACTCAGAACTTTGGAATTGCGTCAGCTTTTCTTTGGCGTTCGGCTTCGATTTGCTGGGACCGCGCCACTAATGCGCTCGACCAGATTTCGAGCCATTTGGCCGGAGCGCTATACTTCGCGTGATGGCCGTCTTGGCTGACGTATTCGCTCATACGCAACATGAGCGAGAAGAATCCCATACCGGTTGCTCCTACAAGCTGCCAATGTGAGCCGTTGCTCGCGAGTGCGGCAACGATCTGTTCGTCGGTCCACCAATTCGGGAGCGTGTAACGAATATAATGGCACTGTTCGCCCGAAAAATCGGCATCTATGGAAAGAGTATCGCTGCGGAAAGACAGGCGCTCGCAAGGGGCGAACGAACCGGTGAAGCTGGTGCGAACGGACGTTCCATATTTCTGGAGCATCTCGCTGCGGGTCTGAAGAAACTGGCGAGAGGGTTTCGCGGATTTCTCAGGATTGCCACACGCACAGAGGCTGACCAGGATGAACACCAGACTGTGCCGCGGGGATAAAGCGAACACTTTCTGCATAATCATCAGAAACAGCAATCGAAGTGCCAAGGGAAGGGAGCGCAGGGCGTACGGTAGAATTCTCCGGGTCGCATGCCGATTCTCATTAACGCCCCGCTTCAGCGGGGTGAGCGCGCTCTGGGCGGGCCATTGAACCGCTTTAGCGGTTTCCTAACACCGCGACCGAACACTGCGGTAGGAAAACCGCTGAAGCGGTTAGACCACGCGGCCGGCTCGCACACACCCCGCTGCTCGCAGACGCCGCCGTAACTGACTCATGGTATTGCCTTCTCTTCCGCATAGGCCGAAGCGCGCCGCCGAAGGTACGACAGATCGCCAGCTTTTGCCGCAATGAGCCGGTTGAGGTGAAACACGGCGGCAAACCATTCTTTGCTCTTCTCACTGGCCTCCGCCTCGCGCTCATCCCAGGCAAGAGCGTCCGCTGCAGAAATTGCAAAATCGGCCGGGTATTTCGCGCGCAAAACCCGCCAAATCTTAACCAGGTCCTTGGATTCTATCGATGTGCCGTCCCCATCGCTGTCGTTTTGCTGTCCACTCAAGAATTCAGCCATTAGCAGAAGGTCTGGGGCCGGACGCTGATTCATTCCCAACTGCCAAATGCCCGCACTATGATCATCGCTGGCGGTCGCCACGCGGCTTCCATCGGGACTGAACGTGGCCCACCAAACTGGCCCAGCGTGTTTCAGGGGCAAACCTAAAGGCTCGCCCGTTGCAGCATCCCACACACGGGCCATGCCATCCTGACAGGCAGTGACCACCCGCCTGCCGTCCGCGCTGAAAGCAGCGTGCTCCACCTGTCGATTATGGCGCAAAGTGACCAGGGGCTTCCCGGTTGTCGCGTCCCAAATTCGGGCCGTTTTATCAAAACTGGCGGTGACCACCCGCCGGCCATCTGGGCTGAACTCGGCCCACGGCACCCCGTCAAAATGCCTGAGCGGCGGTCCGGCAGGCCGGCCCGTGCGCCAATCCCAGATTTGTGCCTCACGCTCCTCCAAAGGCGGCCAAACTGAAGCGGATAACAGCGTGCGACCATCTGGGCTGAATGAAACAGCGGAGATTATGCCTTTGATTGTCATGACCGGAGAGAGACCTAGACCTGATTTTGCATCCCAAACCCGAATCTGTTCCTGATGATTGGCGAGAAGAGGCCAGTCATCGGCCGAACCAGTGGCTACGTAGCGGTCGTCGCGACTAAAGACAGCCCTAACTACACGCTTTTGATGCTGAAGCACGCAGATGAGCGACCCGGCTGGATAGGCCATCCAGACCCACGCACTTCCATTCGTGTCCGCTGTGACAATGCGCTCGCCATCAAGACTGAGCCCGACGCGGAGGGTTTTACCTCCCTGGGCTTCAACGGAGAGCTCCAAGCCACCATTGACCGCATCATATACACCTGCCCCTCTCCCATCCGTGAGGACCTTCTTCCCATCGACGCTGAACCCAGCGTGGAAGCGCGGATACATGGCAATCGGGCTTTTTCCTCCCAGGAAAGATGTTATCGGTTCGCCGGTAGCAATGTCCCAAACTCGCGCCATGCAATCCTCGGAAGCCGTGACTACCCGGGTTGCCTGATCGTTAAACTCGATGCTATTGACCCTCTCTTCATGGTGCAGACTGAGCATCGTTGGGGAAAGCGGCAGCAAGTCCCACAGGCGCGCCAGGTCATCGCGGCTGACGGTGAGCAGGCGTCTGCCCTCAGGGCTGAAGGTGGCAAAGTTTCCGTTATTGTTCTCGGGCAACCGCGCTAACAACTCACCCGTAACCGCATCCCACAGGCGCACTACCGGTTCCGAACCGGCGGTAACCAACCGCCGGCCATCGGGGCTAAACTCGGCATGCCGAACGTCACTGTCGTGGCGCAACGGCACGCAGGCCAGCTCACCGGTTAAAGTGTCCCACAAGCAGGCGGTCTGATCCCGGCTCGTGGTAACAATCCGCCTACCATCCGGACTGAATGCAGCATAGAGGACCCCCTTATGATGCCTTAACGCAGGGGCGCAAGGACGCCCGGTGCGAGCGTCCCAAAGCTGCGCGGTGTGATCCTCGCTTGCCGTGAGCACGCGAAGACCGTCCGGACTGAACACCGCCCGTTCGATCTTATCGGAATGCTTCAGTGGGGGGGCTATCGGCTCGCCCGTAACCGCGTCCCAAATGACAGCCGTCTTATCATCGCCGGCCGTAACGATACGCGCTCCGTCGGGACTGAAGGCCGCACTCCGAATGGTACCCGCCTGGCGAAAGGGCCGCCCCACCATTTTGCCTGTGGCCGCATCCCAGACCTGCGCTTCTCCCAGTTTCTCTCCTGCGTGGCGACGAAGCCTGACGGGCCTGCCATTGGCCAGCTCCCGCTCCTCGACCGCCTCCTTGTCCTCGCCAACAGCACCGCTTCCAGTAAGAATCCTTTCGCCATCCGGACTGAAAGCGATGCACCAGATTTCAAACTGGTTCTGCAGCGGGGGGCAAAGAGGCCGGCCCGTGGCCGCATCCCAGATCCGCATGGTAGCGTCGTGAGTAACAGTAGCAATCCGCCGGCCATCTGGACTGAAGATTACGTGGCGCACCTCGTCATTGTGCATCAGCGGTGGCAACACCGGCTCCCCGCTTGCGGCGTCCCAAACCCGCGCGGTGTGGTCCGCACTGGCCGTGACAAACCGCAGGCCATCCGGGCTGAATGCTCCCTCGCACACCCGGCTCTGATGCAAACAAACCGCGGTCAGCTTGGGGCATTGGCGCCAAACCGATTCAAAACGGTAACGGTGCATTTCTTCCGCGACCGCATCACCACTTGCCGATCGTAAGGACTCTGCGATCCAAGGCAGCGCCCCCGGGAAGTCGCCTTCATCGATACGCCGCACCGCATTGGCGACCTGAAGGCGAATCAGCCGGTGAGTGGCTGTTTTATGGGCTCGGCTGGTTTGTAAATATTCGCCGCCGATTAGAAACATCAGCAGCACAATGCCACAACTCGTCTTGGTAACGAGAGCTAAGCGCCGCTCCAGCAAGTGGAGGCGTTTGACCGATTGGCCGCTCTGGACCAGGAGCAGATCCCGCTGCATCGCTTGTGCTGATGCGTAGCGCTGGCGAATGTCAAGGGCACAGGCCTTGAAAATCACCTCGTTCAGCTCAAGCAAAGATTGCTGGTCTGGTAAAAGCGCCAAGTCTGTTGGAGGGTCAGGGTAATCCTGGCGATCCTTGCCGGTGCTCATTTCGTAGAGCACCTTGCCCAGGCTGTAGAGGTCCGCCTGCGCACTCCCCGGCCCTTCCGGAGGCATGAACCCCTCCGTGCCAACACAGGAAAGGGTATGCCCCGCTTCAGCCACCAAGCCTATGTCTGCCAACTTCAGCAGGCCCCCCACGAAAATGATGTTCGACGGTTTAATGTCCCGGTGTACCAGGCCCTGCTCATGCAAATGATCAAGCGCCTCCGTCAGCGAAAGACCTACCCGCACAGATTCGGAGGACGACAGCCGGCCACGGTTTCGCAGTCCGCTGCGAAGTGTTTTCGGGGAGTACGTCTCCGGACCAACATAGCTTGATGACTTCCCAACGTCTGCCCCCGGTTGCATCCCGTCTGCGGGACCGCTTCGCACCCCGGTTACCAGAGCCGCCTCCAGTGCACTGCCGGTTGCTTCATCGTCGGCCAATTCCATCACATAATAAAAATATCCTGCCTCATCATTCCGACCGACTTGGAGAATATCCATCAGCCCCGGGTGCGAACGGGAGACGGGCTCGAACTTGAGAATTCCTTCAAACTCACGCTCGTAGGGGCGATCGTGCTCAAAACTGCGGCGATAAACCACCTTGACTGCGCGGTATGTCCCCATCACGTTGCGAGCCAGCCAGACCTGGCCATAACTGCCTCCCCCAATGCGGCGCAGCAATTCATGATCGGGAACCTGCGGAGCAAATACCCGCTCCGGTCGCGCTGGCGGAAAATACTCTACTTTCGGCGCGGGGGGCACTGCGGACAATTTTTGCGCCCGCGTATCCACATCAGGGTCACTCATGAACTGAATTTAACCCCTTTATACTCCCTTGCCGGGATTGAGCAACCCATTTCGGTCATCACGTAAAAACAGGTCCCGTGCCCGTTCGACTCGGCAAAGAGCCTGTTTCAAAATTCCCGGCTAAAAGCATTTAGTCTCCAGCCGCTTGACCTCCTTTTTGATCAGCGCTGAAACGCGGTGCTTGGCCAAATAGACGCGGCTGACCGGCACGCGAAGCGAACGGGCAACCTCCTGGATCGGCTGTTGCTTTATCGCGTAGAGGTAAAACATCTGGTACTGCCTCGGGTTGACCTTCTCCTTGATCGTCTTCATGGCGCTGCCCAGCACCGCCTGTTGCCATTGAGCCTCCCAAATTGCATCCAGCTCAGACCCTCCGGGGACTGGAATCCGTTCGACCGTTGGAGTGCGGGCGGTTTCTGACGGCAGCCGGCGGCCCTGCGCCCCAGGAGGCGGACGCTTGCGCAATTGATCGACGATGCGTTTGCGCGTCAAGTGCTGCAGCCACGTCTTGAACGAGCACACCTTTGGGTCGTATCGGAATCCTGGCATCGTTTTCGCCACTGACATTATTGTCTCCTGGATGACATCCTGCGCCTCTTCTTCGGTTAATCCGGCCTTGATCGCCACATTATAAATCAAGCGCCAGTACGTGTTGAAAAAGTCATGCCAGCTTTCCTGGTCACCCCAATCTTTCAGCCGGCTCAGCAAGCTCTGGCGTGTCGGGAGCAATTCGCTTTCGATACTCATGATGAGCGCCCTTATTATCCGCTGAATATTAATCGCAAACCCAGGGCGGTTCTTTCAAACAAATCCGGAAAATCTTTTTTTGCGATTTTTTGAAAGATCCGGCGCCGCCGCCCGATTAACTATAAAACACTGAGCTTTTGCGCACACGAACCAAATGCCCGCACGCTGCATGAATACAACACAGGTGCCTGCCGGTCACCTCTTGCCACAATCCTCTGTACCGCCTCCGGATACGCTAAAATGCGGGGCTTACCAAAAAAGGCAGATTATGAAGCAACCTTCCAGAGTTCGCAAAACAGCCCTGCCGGCGATTTTCAGCGCCGTGCTTTGTGCGGTCTTTTCTGCGGGCGCCCAACAATCCATCGGTTGGCATGATCGCATGACCCTGCAGTTGGGCGACGGAGTGGCATTGAATCGGCAGCAAGAGCCGGCGTTTCCAGGAATCATTAGCAGTTTGTCCCTCCCCGTCACAAGTACCGGCGGTTGGTCTGAGTCTTACACTTACGCACAGCACACCTACGATATTGTCAGCAGCGTTTCCGCCAACAGCGCGGTTAGCTTGAACGCGCTGGTTTTTGGCGGTGATGTCAATGTCAGCTTTTTTGGCCGCCACACCTTCGACGCCAATGACCTGACTTTCATCTACACGGCATCACTGGGTCCGACCAGCGTCTCCTACGATGCGGCGGTTTTTTCGTCAAATTTCTGGAACCAAGTGGCGGTTTACCGGAAGTCGTTGCAGGACGAAGCGTTGCACTCGGCGATCACCAGCACGTTTGGCACTCACTACGTCTCCGGCTACCAAGCGACGAGAATGGTCGCGGTGGTATATACCTTCCACTACGCCTCCGCTTCCGCCAGGCAGCAGTCGAGTTTGTCCGCGAGCGGGGGCGCCGGTTTGGGAGGCGTTGGAGACGTGAACTTCTCCACTTCCGTCAATAATTTTTTTGCGGACACGAACACAACTGCGAGCATGAGCTATGACTTCTGGTCGAGCGATCCCCAGGCGACGAACAATCCCGGCTTCGCCTCGGCCGGGGTGATCACCAACCCCCAGCAGTTTTTGCAGTTTGTGGGCCAATTGCGGACCTATGTGACGAACATGAGCTTGAGCCATGCCAAGATCACAGGTTACATTTTGAGTCCAATCCAGACCGTGGCCGGTTACTCCTCCCTCTTCAGTCCCTCCTTCCAAATACCAATTGCGAACCCAGCGAACTACGATGGTTTTCTGCAGGCTTATGCGGCGCTCCAAGCCTGGAAGCAGCATTTTGACCCCTGGATTCTGGATGGCGACGCCATGAGTTGGCTCAATGCCCAGGGCCGGCAGCAAGTGCTTGGAGAGTGGTTCACCGCTGAGAACCATCTCGCCACGATGAAGTCCCTCGCCGCCGGTCATTTCACCACGAACGCGCCGCTGGCCATACCGGCCGACATCGTCAATTATTTGGCCACGCTGAACGATATCAGTCTTCCGCGAATTTACTCCATAAAGGGCGCGAGCTTCCCCGTCGTTGTGAGCGGCAACTATTACATGCTCGGCTTGGTTGATTGCGGCTGCAGCGACCAGACCATAGCCATTCCCTTCAACAACTTGTCGGAGCTGTACTACGGGACCAACAATGGATCGCTCGTTCCGATTTACTACGACGCACAGGATTTCAAGAAAGCCCAACTAGGGGCTTATCCAAGCGGCACCGTCCATAATGACTTGCAAACCTTCTTCAATGGAACAAATGGAACATGGCCGTCCTGGACAAACGCGGCCAATATTTCTGGCCATCGGTATGGATTCTTCCTCGCCACGCAACCGGTCACACACGAGACAAACTGGTCCCTGGTGATCAGTGGCGGCACTGATGCCAACGGAAACGCCTTGGTTGTGGACGAAATGTACTTGTCGGACCAGACCCGGGTTGCCACTCCCTCTTCAGTATCACTGCCTTGCACGATTACCATCACCAATCTGGCTGGCACGAATCTCGCCAGCGTTTCCACCTCCACTGCCACGGTGCCGGCGAGCGGGCTGGTCGCCGCGGTTCAGCCGATCACCCCGCAAGGTGGACTGCCGGAAACTTCCGCGATCTCCGTGCCGGTCCTGTTTAGTCGAAACAGGAATGGGCAAAAATCATCCCGCGCCGGGGATTGAACGAAACCAAACTATGTCACGCCAACTAGACCACTGAAAAGCCGTTTATGAAACAACGTTCGGAAATCTGCGCGCTAGCAACAGTTGCCGCCTGCCTTTGGTGGTCACATCCGGCGGCAGCCATCGTGGTGGGTTGGCATGATCCATCTAAAATGACCATCAATTGCACCAGTGGTTACGGCGACGGGGTGCTATTGAATCAGCAGGGGCAACCCGCGCCAAAAGGCAAAGGTCTGGTCGTATTAAGCACCAATGGAACGCTGCTCAACGACGGTTGGCAAAGCGAGCATGTTACTTTTGCGCAGCACACTTACGACATGATCAAGACGCTCTCGGTTAACAGCTCCATCAGCCTCGATACCCTTGTTGGAGGCACCAGCATCGGATTAAGCTTTTTGAACAAACAGAACTTTTACGCGACCAATCTGACGTTCGTCTTTACGAAGACGCGCAATTTCGGGACGACGCTTTATTCTCCGATAGGTTTTTGCCCGATTTGCGGGAATTTCACGTACGACGTGCCGGCCTGGCAGACGAATCTGCAGGGCGAGGCCCTGCACGCGAAAATCACCGGCGAATATGGGACGCACTACGTGGCCGGCCTGCAAAGGGCGGCCTTCGTTTGGGCAGCTTATACTTTTAGCTACTCGTCGGCCACCGTCAAGCAACAGTTGAGCGTGACCGCGAGCGGCAGTTCACTGGATTCCGCGAGTTTTTCCGCTTTCGTTGACTCGTTTTTCAAGAGCACCAACACTGCCGTGTCCATGAGCTGTCAGATAACATCAAGCTCTTCGAGACTACCGCCGCAAGGCGGCTTGATCACCAGCTTCCAGCAATTCAGGACGAACGTCAGCCAACTCGAGAATTACGCGAATTCATTCACCGAGGCTGATGCCAAAACAACGGGCTACGTTTTGAATCCGATTCAGACCGTTCCCGGTTACCTCTCTCTGCTTGGGGGGTACATCCCGCCGCCAATGGACCAAGCCGACTATGACGGCTTTCTCCAAGCCTACACCGCCCTGCAAGTTTGGCAGCAACGCCTCGCCCCCTGGAAGAATGCAAACTGGCTGAACCCCCAGGGTAAGCAGCTCGTGACGAACAAGTGGAGCGACGTGAATGGTTATCTCACCGCCATGACCACCATCGCCAACAATCATTTCAACTCGGGTGCGCCGCTCGACGTGCCCGATGATATTGTCACTTTCCTCGCCAACCTGAGTGATCTCAGATTTCCCACCCTTTACGCCCTGGACAGCTTTCCTTACAAAATTTACAATGCCAGCGCGGGTGGCGGCATTAACTACCATTGCCTGATTGGCCGGGTTGACTGCGGTAGCTCCGGTATCATCATCGCACAACCATTCGGCAACTTGCTTCTATTGCACAATGGGAACTCCACTTCAACCTCAACCAATGTTTATTATGACCCTTCCGTTTTTGAAAGTACCATGTTGCTCGCCTATCCAAAGGCTGCTCTCAATGATATAAATGGCACTATCACTACCCACCTGCAAACGCTGTTCACCAATGAACAATGGGCCTGTCTGACAAATCCAACTACGAACCCCGACCGCAACGGATTCTTTGTCGTGACGATGCGCGACGACACCACCAAGGCGGGCGACGCAGCGAACTGGTCGGTCGAGATCACCGACGGTTCTTCCGGAAAGGTTGTGGACGAAATGCTCTTCCTTGACACCCGCTCCGGCGGGTGCGGATCTCCCGACCAGACGCCCAGCACGGTGCGCGTGTCCCTCACGCCTCTGTCCGCGTCGGGCAGCGGGGTGGTTGGCCTCGCACAACCGGTCACGATGCAAGTAACCAATCAAAGTTCCGTTCAGGCCTACGGCGCTACCGTCTCGTTCACTCTGGACAACGCCTTCGATTTTGCCGGCGCGGGCGGCCCGCAAGGTTCAGCCTCTTTCAACTCAACGAATCGGCTCGTTGTTTATACCTTGGGGCCGTTGCTGGGCGGGACCAGCGCAAAAATCAATTTCCAACTGGTTCCCCTGCGGGCTGGGGCGGCTGTGCCCGGCACTTCGCCCATGCTCGCATTGGGCGCTGGTTTGACGAATTCCGCGGCGAATGCGGTTTCCTTTTCACCCCTCCAATCGGTAGAGCCAATCTTGGACGTGACACCGACCCTGGGCGGGATTCAGCTTGGTTGGTCGTCGGACTCAGTTCGCCTGGCGGTTGAGGGCAGTTGGGAGCTTGGCTCAGGAGAGTCCTGGTCCCCCACAACCAATAGAGTATTGCAAGCGGACAACGGCAGCCACCATTTCCTGGGCATTACGATCCCCAGCCAACAGGACTACTTCCGGCTTCATGGCCAGTGACGCCCCGACCGCCCCGGCGCGGACAGCAGCCTGCGCCATCTTGGTCACTTCCAGAAATGATTCTAGTCTTCTGGCGGTGGTGAGACTCCGACCTCGCAAGTTCGTGCTGTTCACGCGTCGCCAGAGACGCTCTGTCTAATTGGACGGCGCGAGTTTCAGTTCGATATCGCTAAATAACGGCTCAAAAGAAGTCTTTAGGCCAGGGTTTGCGTCGCCTTCCGCCAATTGACGGCCCTGGTCGCTCCATTCTATTGTAGGCCATGGCAACGTTGACGATCCGGTTACCCTCGCAGCAAAGCCAAACCGAGTTCAATCTTCGCCGGTGGGCTGAGCTGCTGGCCGATTCCAGGCTGGCCCGCATCGATGAGCGCGTTGAAACCGACCGTTTTGGCCACATTATCATGAGCCCTCCACCCACTGCAGACCACGGAAGTTTCCAGTTTCGTATCGGCGCCTTGTTGGACCAGTTCATGCAAACAGGGCGTGTTCTGACAGAATGTCCAATCTCGACAGCCGACGGTGTGAAAGCAGCGGACGTGGCATGGGCATCCCCCGAGCGCCTGCAGGAATTGGCGGACTCCATTGCCTTCCCCCGCGCTCCTGAAATTTGCGTGGAAGTGCTTTCGCCGCGGAATACAGATGCAGAAATGCGAGAGAAAATGGCACTCTACTTTGATGCGGGCGCGAAAGAAGTGTGGCTGTGTTCAGAATCAGGAACGATGGGATTCTTCCACTCGATCACCCATCAGCCCGCGCCCAAGTTCAAGGTCTGCCCCCAATTTCCTGGGCACGTCAAATTGCGATGAGGATTGAGCATGCGAATCAGTAACTCGCCGGACGCGAGAATGCAGTTGTGGACTCCTTGTTGGCGTTGGGCTGTTTTCATTCTTTCCGCGACCTCCATCTGGTGCCTGCTGGCGGAGTTTTATGGGATTTGTTCCATGCGGACCTTTACGCTGTTTGTCTCGGCGCCGGCGTTGATGTTGCTGGGGGCCTTAGCTATAGCCGATCGTTTTCGGGGAGACCACAAACTGTGGCGGGCCGTCCTCATCGGAGCGGCCGCCGGGCTGCTGGCCGCGGTGGCGTATGACGCGTTCCGCCTCCCTTTTGTTTTTTCGAAGCAATGGGGCCTCCAATCCATTGTGCCACCGATGAATCTGTACAAGGTATTTCCCCAGTTTGGCGCGATGATTTTGGGCCAGCCACAGGAACAACGCGCCTATTCGACCGTTTCGCACCTGCTGGGCTGGGCTTACCATTTCAGCAACGGCGTTACCTTCGGCATCATGTATCTGGCTGTCATCGGCGACGCCGTGCGACAACCTTGGCTCTGGGGCGTGGTCATGGCGGCTGGACTCGAAGCGGCGATGCTCTTTACGCCTTACCCAAATGTGTTTGGGATTGCGCTCACTGCCGCTTTTGTGGCGGTCACACTCACGGCGCATTTGATTTTTGGCGCGGTGATGGGGTTGACGGCTCGAAAGCTGGCCACACGCCCAGCCAGCAGCTAATCAGGGCGTTTTACTTTTGCTTTTCTTCTGCCGGCTTTTACCTTCTGGCCTGAACTATGGAACGTTTACCGGGCTTTCGCGATTTCTATCCCGAGCCAGTGCCGCACGAGGACCTCTGGAGCGCTGACACGCGCCAGCACATCTTTGACCACTGGCGCCGGACGGCCCGCCGCTATGGATTTCGCGAATACGACGGGCCGCCCCTCGAACCATTGGAACTCTTCACCACCAAGAGCGGCGCGGAAATTATCGGGCAGCTCTATAATTTCAAAGACAAAGGCGAACGCGACGTGTCCCTGCGGCCCGAGATGACCCCCACCCTGGCGCGGATGGTCGCCGCTCACGAACGCAGCTATAAAAAGCCCATCAAATGGTTTGCCATCCCCCAATTGTTCCGTTATGAGCGCCAGCAAAAGGGCCGATTGCGCGAACATTTCCAACTTAATGCCGATATTATCGGCGAAACGGATTCTGCAGCCGACGCCGAGCTCATGGCACTGTTGATTGATACCCTCCGCGCCTTGGGTCTGACTGAAACGGATATCGTTCTGCGCCTCAGCAGCCGTAATGCCTGGCACGACTTCTTTCACCGCCACCATGGAGACCCAGCCAAAGAGTACGATTTTTACCAGGTCATCGACAAACTGGAGCGAGAAGCCCCTGAAACGAACGAGCAAAAACTGCGGGGCCTGGGCTTCTCAGTGGTGGAGGTCATGGCCCTGATTGATGAGGCCAAACCCACAACGGAGCTCCAGCTTATTCTGGACAATCTCTCCGCGCGCGGCTTGAGTGATTTTGTCAAAGTCGATTACGGCGTCATTCGCGGCTTGGCTTATTACACGGGCATTGTTTTTGAGGCCTTTGATCGCAAAGGAGACCAGCCTCGCGCAATCGCCGGTGGGGGCCGGTACGATAACCTGGTAAAGCTCATCAGCGGCGGCAAAGTGGACCTGCCGGCGCTGGGCTTCGGCATGGGCGACGTCGTGCTGGCGGAGTTGCTGAAGAGCCGGAAATTGCTCCCGGAGTTCCACGCCGCGCTGGATGCGTTTTGTATCATCGAAGATGAGGCGCTGCGACCGGAAACTTTGAAATTTATCCAGGACCTGCGCTCGGCCGGCTTATGTGTGGATTATTCTTTGACCCGCGCCAAACCCGATAAACAATTCAAGCGCGCCCAGGAGCTGAAAGCGGCTCGCACCGTGGCGCTCGGTCGCAATGCCGCAGGCGAGTTGGTGGTGAAAACAAAAGACCTGGAAACCCGACAGGAGCGGATTCTCGGACGGGCGGAGGCAATTGGGGACTTACTGAGGACTCCATAACATGAACTTCATCTCTAATCTGGCAATGCTTCTCCCTCTCCCCTTTCGAGGGGGAGAGGGGTCCCTGTGTGTAGTCCATCCCACGGTCCTCCCGAGTAAAGTGGAATCGCTGAGGAAAGAGCAAGCGCTCAGAAGTTTCTTTCGAACATCGAACATCCAAACGGAGCATTCAACATTGAAGCTGGCCATCCAATTCGGTCAATCTTTAGGTGGACGCACGCTGAAGCGGACCATGGGGCGATTGGATTTGGAGGTGACTCGGCTATGGCTCTTGCGGCGGCGCCTGCGCAGTCGGGCATCGTGTGAAAGAAAAGCCAAACCGGCCCATAGCCCAATGATTGCCAGCGCGACCACTACATAAATCAACCGATCACCATGCATGCGGCAGTTTTAACCTCACCCGGCAAGAGTGTAAAGGGTCTTCAGAGTTTGGCCAAGATAGCGAGTGATGACGCAATATAGAATTTCGACACTGCTCTACTGCTTCAACCAGCAGGACGAGGTCCTTTTAATGGAAAGGGCACAGCAACCCAATCTTGGACTTTGGAGTCCGTGCGGCGGGAAGCTGGATACGGCTCGAGGGGAATCGCCTTTTGCCTGCGCGCGCCGTGAGGCGCAGGAGGAGCTGGGATTGCGGATTGACAACCGCGCTCTGCACCTGGCCGGCATTGTGAGCGAATACGGCTACCAAGGCCAGAGCCACTGGCTTATGTTTCTCTTTGAAGTCAAACGCAAGCTAAGCACGTTGCCACCTCCTCACCGCGAAGGACGGTTTGAATTCTTTCCAACCCAAAGCATTCCTCAATTGAAGCTGCCCCAGACGGACCGTGAGCGAATCTGGCCCTGGTTTTGGCAGTACCGCCATGGATTCTTTGCCGCCCATTGTCATTGCCTCGAGGACGGCGCAAACGATTGGACCCTGGAAGAGGCATGCACGCCCGGTTTAATTGGCTTTTGAGCTTATGGACCCGATAATCGACCTGCAGAGTGACCATTACTTTATGGGCGAAGCCCTGCGCCAGGCCGCCCGCGCTTACCAGGCCGGGGAAGTACCTGTCGGGGCAGTTGTCGTTCGTGAAGGCCGCATCATCGCGCGCGCATTCAATCAGGTGGAGTTGCTCAAGGACGCCACCGCCCACGCGGAGATGCTGGCCTTGACGCAAGGGGAAGAGGCCGTCGGCGACTGGCGATTATCAGACTGCACCCTCTATGTCACCAAGGAACCGTGCCCTATGTGCGCTGGCGCTGTCGTGCACGTGCGCCTGGCGAGAGTCGTCTTCGGCGTCAGCGACCCCAAAGCGGGCGCAGCAGGGACCGCCTTGAACCTGCTCGATTTCCCGGGTTTGAATCATCGATGCGCCATCACCAGCGGTGTGCGTGAACCCGAATGCCGGGCGCTGCTCCAGGCCTTTTTTGTCGAACAGCGCAACAAAGCGAAGCCCGAAAATGCAGACGGCCTGCGACCGGAATAAAGCGCCGGAGGACTGGCGCAGTCCAAGACGCTTCGCGCGGACCGGCACGAGAGGGCGCGCCGGCGTTTTGGACTATAATAGTCAAAACACCGTTGCCTTGTGGGGCGCTGCTCCGTACTCTGGCTGGCGTCTGGTGAGCGAGTCGAAATATATTGAAAAGAAGGGTTATCTCTCGCCTTATACACATGCGAGGATGGTGGCCCTTCACGAGGCGGCCACGCGGCGGTCTGCCGGTTCTGCCCAAGAGGCGGAATGGCTGCGCGCCGTGCAGGAGGACTTGCCGCGATTTATTCCTTTTTTGGTAAGGAAATGCGGACTGGAGTTCCGAGGCCGTGTGCTGGAGATCGGAGCGGGCGGAGGCTGGCTGAGCGCCGAAATCTCTAAATTGCCAAAAGTGGTCGAGGTCATTACCACGGATTTTTCGGCCGTGATATTAAAGGAACAGGCGCCCAAGGTTTTTCAGTTGCTCAACGCGCGCAATGCAAAAATCACGAGAATGCCTGGCGATTTCCACCGGTTCGATTTCCCGAACAATCATTTCGATTTCGTGGTCTGCTCCGCCGTGCTGCACGACGCCGTCAACATCGTTCAAGTGTTGCGCGAGGCCAAAAGGATCCTCAAACCAGGGGGTCAATTTGTCGCCATCCGGGAGCCGGTCTGGCCGCTGGTCAAAATCAAATCCCGTTCCAGAATGGTGGCCAAGCTGGTCGCCACCGGCGTTAACGAGCGCTTTTACACCTTGTCGGATTACCAGGAGTTTTTCCGGCAAGCCGCCCTGCCGCTCGAAGTCAAGCGAGTCAATCTCTCTCGCGGGTTCAAGTATTACGTGAACAAAGTCCTCAACGGGCTGACGCACGCGCGTTATGCTTTTATTGGCGTCAAGCGCGGCACAGGTCAGAGCTCAGCCAACCTGCGCTCGCAGGCGGGACCAGATGGCCTTCAAATTGCGGCTCGGATACCGCGCGGTGAATCGCTTCAGCGCAAAGGGTGAATCCGCCGCAGTATTCACACCGGCAACGGTCGTGCACGCGGTTTTGTATCCCGCGCTCATCACCAACTCGCGAATTGCCGGGTTCCAATCACCGTAGGGGTAGCAGAAGTGCTGGATCGGGCGTCCGAAGCAGTCCTCGAGCTTTTTGCGGCTGGCGCTAATTTCCTCTTGCGCGCGGCGCCGGGCAATTCGGGTCAGATAGGGATGCGTCAGCGTGTGGGAGCCGATCTCATTTCCGGCAGCGAGCCAATCGCGGACCTGCTGCACATCCATCATCGGTTCGGGCACCTCGCCCAGAGAGACATCCCACTGATTGTGTTTGCCCAGCAGATCGGCCACTAAAAAGAGAGCCGCTTTGAATTTTGCTGCGGCCATTGGCTCCAAGCCGTAGCGGAGGACATTAACATAACCGTCATCGAAAGTGAGGGCAACGCGCTTGTGCTGATTGGGCCCGGCACAAGCCGCCAGCGAACCGCTGCTGAATCCCGCCCGGCGCAACTCCCCCAATTGCCTCGCAAACATCGCCCGGCTCATGTAGAGGCCTTTGAGTCGCACACCCCCGGGGCGCGGCCCCAGTTTGTGGTAGGCCAGGACGGCGTTGCCTGTACTGAAGATTTTCCGGAACGGCGCGAGCCTCGAGTAATAAGCCGGAGTCGTCATGTGAACTGGATTTTATGCGGCCACATTGGCCGATGTCGAGTCAGGCCTCAACGCAGTCAACGCAGCAAACGACAAGGACACTCCAAATTTGCTCTTTGGCCCTCGCCACGACCACCTTATGATGGCGTGTGCTCGAAGAACTATTGGTTCAACTCAGCTCATTAGAACATTTGACGGAGGGCCAGGTCTGCCTGGCAGTCGAACAGTTAGTCAATGAAACGGCCCCCGTCGAGGTCAAGGCCCAGTTCCTGACGCATCTTGCCCTCAAGGGCGAGACGGAGCTGGAAATCGCTTGTTTTGTTCGGGAACTGCGCAAGAGGGCGGTGCAACCCGCTTTGAATGGACAATTGCGCGCGCGGGAAATACTGGACGTAGTAGGGACGGGCGGAGACCGGCTGAGCACGTTCAACATTTCAACTACCGCGGCCCTCCTGGCCTCGGCGGCTGGGATCGTAGTGGCCAAACACGGCAATCGTGCGAGCACGTCGCTGGTGGGGAGTGCTGACGTCATGGATGCGCTGGGAATTCCATTCGATTTGGGCCCGGAAGAGGCGGCGCGCTCGCTGCAGGAACACGGGTTCGCCTTCTTCTTTGCCCCCAAGTACCATCCGGCATTCCGGCACATCATTCCGGCCCGAAAGCTTTGCGCCGAGCGCGGCCAAAGCACCATCTTCAACCTTCTTGGACCTTTGCTCAACCCGGCGTCCCCCTCAGCGATGCTCATAGGCGTCCCCCGGCCAGAACTGTGTTTGCCCCTGGCTCGCGTGGTGCAGGCCCTGGGTGTGCGCCGGGCGATGGTGGTCTGTGGCTCGGTGGCAGATGGGCCAGATTCTTTGCGCTACCTGGACGAGATTTCTCCCCTGGGGCCAACGGTCGTGGCTGAGTTCTACCAGGAAAACGCCATTACCACCTCCAGCCTGTCGCCGCAGGACTTCCCGCTGCAACCAGCGACCCTGGCCGACTTGCAAGGAGGGGATGGCAGGCAGAACGCAGCGATCATTCGCCAAATTCTATGCGGGCAAGAACGAGGGCCTAAACGCGATGCGGCCCTGCTCAATACCGCGGCGGCGCTGTTCGTGGCGGGACGGGCCGATAGCATTTCAACCGGGTTGCAATTGGCAGCAAGCGTGATTGACAGTGGCCTGGCTGCCCGGAAGCTTTTGGAATTATCAAAAGCCTGAGGGGTCTCGCCTGACTAATTGGCTTGCCAAAGAAGTCCTCCCGGGTTACGCCTAAGCCAAGCTCAGGGTTCCGGTATTCTATGCAAAAGAAAGGATGCTTATGTATCGAATTGTAGGTTCGGATGGCCAACAATACGGGCCGGTGTCGGCCGAGCAACTGCGCCGCTGGCTCGTGGAACGCCGCATCAGCGCCCAAACTCTCGTTCAAGCCGAAGGTTCGCAAGAATGGAAGCCTCTGGTTTCCTTTCCTGAATTCGCAGCGGACTTGAAGATTCCCCCCTCCTCGACGGCGCCCTCTCCGCCGCTGCCTGTTGCGCATCCGCTGGCCTCGACGAAGATTCCGGCCGGGATTTGCGGGATTCTCCTCGGCTCTCTCGGTGTCCACAAATTCATCCTCGGCTATACGGGCGCAGGGCTGATTATGTTGTTGGTGACGGTCCTGACATGCGGCTTGGGCGCTATTGTCATGCATCTCATCGGTCTGATTGAAGGAATCATTTACCTGACCAAAACCGATGAAGACTTCGTCCGGACCTATGTCGAGCGCCACCGCGAGTGGTTCTGAATGCGCGCGTTGAGCAAGCGGACCTTTTGAGCCAAAGAGTCTATGGACATTTATGTATAAAATCATTGGCGGCGATGGCAAGGAGTATGGCCCTGTCTCGGCTGAGGTCCTCAGACAATGGATTGCCCAGGGCCGCGCCCACAGTCAGACCAAAGCCATGCCCGAAGGAGGAGCTGAATGGAAAGGCCTCGCCGAATTGCCGGAGTTCATGGCTGATTTTGTCAAACCGCCAGCCGCGACGCCGTTCCCGGTCGCCGTCGTTCAGCCGTCTCGAACCAATCCCCTGGCCATTACCGGAATGATTCTGGGTTTGTGCTCAATCCTTTGCTGCTGCTACGGTTTTCCTGTGAGCCTGGCTGGGATTCTCTGTTCGAGCCTGGCGCTGGCGCAGATCAGTCGAGCCCCCCACACCGAGCATGGCACCGGTATGGCCATAGCAGGTCTGGTGCTCTCGGTGCTGAGCCTTCTCTTTGGCGCGGTGTTCTTTGGTTTGAGCTTTGCCCCAGGTTCGCATGAGTTCTTCCGGCGGATTCATCGGCTGTAATATGCGGACCGGATCGAGAGTTGGCCACCTGTGGTTGCTTGGCTTTGTGGCAACGGTGTTCGCAGCGTTGGCTGCAACGGTGCTTTTTCGATTCGATCCGAACCAATATCCTTTTTACCCACGGTGCTATTTTCATGAATTGACAGGCATGGAATGCCCCGGGTGCGGTTCCTTGCGAGCACTGCATCAATTGCTCCACGGAAATTTTATGGCGGCTCTGCGGTACAACGCGATTCTGGTACTCTCCTTGCCGCTGCTTGCCATCGCAGGGGCCCGGGCGGCCCTGGCGTGGCTGCGGCGGGAGCCGGTTGCATGGTCCTTGCGGCCAGCTTGGCTTTGGAGCGCCCTGGTCGTCATGGTTGGCTTCGGGATTGTACGCAATCTGCCGTGGGGCCACCTTCATTGGGCCTTTCAGCATTAAACCCATCTCGCTCGTCCCCGGCCCTTATTCAAAACCGAACCGAAGGGGAGATTCTCAAAGCCATCGTTCCATCGCGCTCTAGTGGAATCACAGCTTGCGCTTTGTCCCGGGCGCGCCGATGTATGCTTGGTGAAGTTTTCTTTGTCTTTAGGTCCGCGTCAACCGCTTAGCCGTGAGACGGCGTGGGCTTGTGTGACGGCAAACCTGGCTGTGCCGGGGGCGGGCTCGCTCATGGCCGGGCGGCTCTCGGGTTACGTCCAAGCCGCTTTGATGGCCGGTGGGTTGGTTCTCACAGTCCTGTTTGGGGCTCGGCTGGGGGTATGGTACTTTCACAACTGGTCGCGGTTGCAGACCGAGACCGATCCGCTCGCAGCTTTAAGCGAACTGTGGCAGCAAATCCGCTGGCCTCTGCTTGGCTTTGCGCTGTTCGCCCTGGCCTGGATTTGGGCTTTGGTTTCAAGCTGGCAAATCCTTTCTGAAGCCAAAAAGAGCCAAAATCTGCCTCCACCCGAGGCATCCTCATAGTTTTGCCGCGCAGCGTCACCTCTCTTTGTCAGGTAATTCCCTGACAAATAATCTCTGTTCTTCCTGACTCGGCAAAACAACGGCTCACGTCCTATTCTGGGCGCGTTGTTAGATCGCGCATCGATATCAGAAGAGAAACTTGAACACATGCAGAAACTCCCCGAGCAAGCGCTTTCCTTTTTGGTACGGAGAACAGAGGTTCGGTTGGGAGAAGACCCGGCGTCTCGATATGGCTACTCTCTTAGGGGGTTTGAGGGGGCTATGCGAGACGCTGGGTCCCCCTTTTGGATTTCAGCCCCGGCGCGGCTAAGCACAGCCCTCCAAATTCGCTGGGAGCCGGAGGTCTATTGGACCATAGCAGTCCAACCTTCCGAGCGCTCATGAATTCACGGAAATCTGCCATTAACCCCGAGGCAGTCCTGGAACGGGTTGCGCCCTCTCAACAATCCCAGTACGCCCTGAATGTGACGGTAGTGTACGAGGATGCTTCCACTCGCCAATGGGCGAGGGAAACTTGCGAACGGGTTGCGGGTCTGGTGGGACCCGAGGCAGTGCGGACCACTTGGTGGCGCCTGAATGATCTCAGCGATGCTGCGGTGCTGGCCGGGGCCGTCTCGACCGCGTTGCGCGCCGACATCATCGTCGTGGCTATCCGAGCTGCAGAGGGGTTGCCGCTGCCATTTTTCGTTTGGGTCGATTCCTGGCTGCCGCACCGCGGGCCTGGCACGGCCGCATTAGTGGCCCTGGTAACCTTACCGGAGCGCCCGCGGATTGCGATGGAGCGAGCGCGCGAGTACTTGGATGCTGTCGCGCGCAAAGGACGGTTTGATTTTCTGATCGAGGAACGCCGCTTGCCGCTGGAAAAACCGGCGAACTCCTCATCGCCCTCCCGCCAGGCAAGCGCGAACACGCAGCGGTTTCCCGGTCCTTCCCCTCAACGCAGAGGTCGCAGCGAGCGGCGCGCCAAAGTGGCAGCGACAGCCTGACGGGATTGTCGTTCTCTTTGCAGTCGCACGTTGGCGCGAGTTAATATCCCCGCATTGACAAGATCAATCTGATGCGATAACATCAGATGCATGAGAACCACACTCGATATTGAAGATGACGTTCTGCAAGCGGCTCGGGAATTAGCCCAACGCGAGGGCAGCACGACCGGTCGAGTGCTCTCTGCCTTGGCCCGGCGTGGACTGGGGTCCCCAAGCACCCGGGCAAAGGGCAAGGCCGAGAACCGTGGGGGCGTGCCACTCGTGCCTTCCCGGGGCGAGGTCATCACGTTGGAGCGAGTGCGCCGCCTGATTGACCAGGAGGGGGTTTAGGGCTTGCGCGCTTTATTCGATATCAATGTTGTGATTGCCTTGCTGGACCCGGATCATGCCTTCCATGATCGGGCGCATGCCTGGTGGGCAAGCCACGCACCGCAAGGTTGGGCAAGTTGTCCGCTCACCGAGAACGGGGTTGTCCGGGTCATGTCCAATGCCAGTTACAGCCAGCATACGCGCTTTGCGCCGGGCGACCTGGTTTCGCGCCTTGAGCAATTTGCGGCGCAAACCGATCACCAGTTCTGGCCCGACGACATCTCATTACGAGACGCGGACATATTCAAGAGGGACCGCCTTCACAGTTCGCGCGGGGTGACTGATCTGTATCTGCTGGCATTAGCAACGGCTCATGAGGGGAGACTTGCCACTTTCGACCAGAACATTGCGCTTTCCGCTATCCGATCAGCCAAAGTCGCAAACCTCTGCGTTCTCTGAGAAGTCTGGGCCAATTGCTCAAAGGTTTGCGTACGGACTGAACCAGTTGTCCTCGACTGGGCATGCGACGCCGGTGGGCAAACAACGCAATAGTTGGAATGCCGCTGCTCTATGGGAACCGCCCGCACCGACCAGACAATCGGCGCCGGGCCAGTCAATGGCACGGCTTACGCCACTGTGATGTCTTTGCTCAAATAGACATCCTGGATGGCGTTGAGCAACGCGACGCCCTCCTTCATCGGTCGTTGAAAGGCCTTTCGCCCTGAGATGAGACCCATACCACCGGCGCGCTTGTTAATCACAGCGGTGGCCACAGCGCTGGCCAGGTCCCCTGCCCCTTTGGATTCGCCGCCGCTGTTAATCAGTCCGGCGCGGCCCATATAACAGTTGGCGACCTGGTAACGGCACAGGTCAATTGGGTGATCGCTGGTCAGTTCGGTGTAAATCCGCTCGTCATATTTGCCGTAGCTGGAACCAGGCGCGTTGAGGGCTTTAAAGCCGCCGTTGTTCTCTGGAAGCTTCTGCTTGATGATATCCGCCTGAATGGTCACCCCCAGGTGATTGGCCTGGCCGGTCAGGTCGGCTGAGACATGGTAATCCTTGTCCTTTTTGAAAGCGTTATTGCGCAAATAACACCAGAGCACGGTAGCCAGGCCCATCTCGTGTGCGAGCGCAAAGGCCTGTGCCACTTCGATAATCTGCCGCCCGCTCTGGTCCGACCCGAAGTAAATGGTTGCCCCGACCGCAGCAGCCCCCATGTCGTAAGCTTCTTTGACAGTTCCAAAGAGGATCTGGTCGAACTTGTTTGGATAGGTCAGCAATTCGTTATGGTTAAGCTTCACCAGAAACGGGATTTTATGGGCGTACCGGCGCGCCACAGCCCCCAGCACGCCAAAGGTCGATGCCACAGCGTTGCATCCGCCTTCGACCGCCAGCCTCACGATGTTTTCCGGATCGAAATAATCGGGATTCTTGGCAAAGCTCGCGCCGCCTGAGTGTTCGATACCCTGATCGACGGGCAGGATCGATAAATAACCGGTGCCACCCAGCCGGCCATGACCTATCAACCGCTGCAGGTTGCTCAGCGCTCGGTTATTGCGATCCGAAACCGCATAAAGCCGGTCCACAACATCGGGACCGGGAAGGTGCAGGCGTTCCTTAGGGATTTTGGGAGTCTTAAAGTTGAGCAGGTGGTCAGCTTTGTCGCCGAGCAATTGTGCAATAGGTGTCATAAATTTTTGTTATCAGGTCTAATTTTAGTTCAAATTATCATTGCCGGATTGCCGCAAATCCTCCCGGTGGCCTTTCCGTGAAGCTCCGCCGCCGGATCAATGGCGGGCGCGATTCTACCCAGATTGCCTTTTTGCGCCACTCCCAATTACGCCATTCGAAAAGTATAGTCTCCCCTTCTTGGAATTATAAGGGCGTCCGCCCGGCCAGATGACAATCTTGATCAGAGACTCCTTACGTCGTCTCCTACAAAGATTTGGAACCGACCTTGCCATTGGCCCTGCTTTGGGGTGTCGCCGGAAAAATATTTAGTAGATTTCCGCCCCGGAAGTGGTATGATGGGTACGCTTGAAGCCGGTGCCATCAATCGAGCATGGCCGGCCTGAACAAGGAACAGGCCGACGGCATCGTTCACACCTGAATAACCCAAGGAAGTCAAGCTATGACCAAATCGTTGGAAGTCATCACTGAAGCCATTCGGAATCCAAAACCACCGTTTCGCAAGATTGATAACCAACCAAAAAAACCCCTTAAGCATCGATACGAGCGCAGGAAAATTAAGGAATACCTGCATCTGAGCGAGTGGGAACCCACCGAGGCGGCTTAAAAACGATGAAAAACCTGAACTGAATCTGGACAAGGCCGCGCCTGAGCGTGGCCTTTCTTTTTTTACTTCATCAGGAGCATCTGCCGGGCGCGTTTGATCGCTCGATTCAATCGTCGCTGATAATGGGCGGGCAGCCCGGTGTATTTGCGGGGCAGGATACGGCCTTGATCGGTGACAAACTGCTTCAAGAGATTCGTGTTCTTGAAATCGAGGGCGTCCACCGTAAAGTCAATCTTGGGCTTGGGCCGCGGGGTGCGCGCCTCGGCAAAAGAACTGCGGCCGCGCGCGCCACGTTTTGCGGGTTTATCAGGGCGTGTTTTGCGAGGCATAGGTGAGGATTATTTAATTTCTCGATGCAGTGTGTGGCGGCGCAGAGCCGGGTTGTACTTCCTGAGTTCGAGCTTCTCGGTCTTTAGTTTCTTGTTCCGAGTGGTCGTATAGCGCGAGGGCGACTTGCCTTCCTTGCGCGCTTCGGTGCATTCGAGCGTGACAATTTCCCTGGGCATATTATTCCTTTTCCTTCGGCTTCTCTTCGGGCTCCTCTTCCTCGGCTTCCACCTCGGCAACGCCCACGGCATCGACGGTGCCCAGGGCGCCCAAACGGCGCTGGCGCAAAGCCCCTTCCCGCTCGAGTTGGGCCTGGGCTTGAACCGTAAAGCGGGTCCAGGGAATCGCTTCCAGGCGGCTTCTGGGAATCGGCTTGCCGGTCAATTCGCAAATGCCATAGGTGTTTTTCTCGATTCGCTTGAGCGCCTCTTCAATCTCATACATGGCGTCCTGGTCCGAAGACAAAAGGCTCAACGCGAAATCCCGGTCGAAATTGTCCGTGCCGGAATCGGCCATATGGAGGCTGTAACCGGCCATTTCCTGGGCGGATTCCTTGGCCAAGCCGTTCATTTGCCGTGTGAGCTGATCGCGCAATTCCAGCAGTCTCTGGTAGAATTTCGCCCATTCGGCCCGGACTTTGATTTCGCCGTTCTTCTTCACTTTCACCACGGCATGGCCGAGGATGGAGGCAGCCGTGGCTGAACCATGAGGCTTCTGGCCAACAGGCGCTTTCTTGCTAACTTCTTTCTTCTTCGTTGTCACAACTCAATCACTGATTCTCGTTTTTGTTCATTCCATCGCCCTTCGGACGTAATCCCCCACCCTTTGAGGGTGCGCGAATGTAGCAAAGGAACCTAAATACTCCATAACTATTTTCAAAAAGTTTTGAAGGGGTAAATTGCCCGGTACGGGCGGCCAAACAGCCCAAAAAGCGGGGCCGTCGCGCCTAAAGAACCCTCCCGGTCCTGATTCCCCTCGGTGGCGGTCTGGCGCAGGATGCTGCTACCCCTTCTCAATGCAGGCGTATGCATTGTGATTGTGAATGCTCTCATGATTCTCGGCCTCCACTTTATACCACGTCACCTCCTGGTTGGCATTGAGCTTCAGCGCCACGTTTCGCACCAGGTCCTCCACAAACACCGGATTCTCATACGCCCGCTCCGTCACGGCCTTTTCGTCCTGCCGCTTCAACAGGGCGAACAACTCCGAGCTGGCCGAGCCTTCGATAATCGCAATCACATCCTCGATCCACACCGGTTTGCCAAATCGAATCTGGACGGTGACCTCTCCCCGCTGGTTGTGAGCCCCATAAGCTGCAATGGCTTTTGAACAGGGACATAAGGTTGTGACGAGCGCTTTCACCGTCAATATGAAATCGATCTCTTTCCGGCAAGCAGTCGCGTCAAAGCGCGCCGTATAATCCATGACGCTTTCCAGGCGCGTCACGGGGGCCTTCTTTACCATGAAATAGGGGAACTCTATCTCCAGGTGCGATGTGGCGGCGTGGAACTTTGCCTGGAGCGCGTAGAGAATGTCCGGGATGTTCTCGACATGTATTACGTTGCCGTGCGCGTTGAGCACCTCGATGAAGCGGCTCATGTGCGTTCCCTTGAACTCTTTGGGCAGATCCACAAACATGCCAATCGTTGCCACCGTGTTCTGCACCGTCCGTTCTTTGTCCCGCACCGTAATGGGAAAGCGCAGGCCCCGAACCCCCACCTTATCGATGCGCAGTTCGCGGTAGTCGCGCTCGCTCTGTTTATCATGCAATGGCGCCTTCTCTGCCCTATGCAAAACGGGTGGCGCCAGCGCGCGGTCACGCGCCGCCGGTCTGGGGGCTTTCAGAGCGCTGCGCCGGGCACGAATCGAGCCGTTTTCCACGGGTTTAAGCATGAGCCCAAAGGTAGCAGGGACCAGGGGATTTGCAACCTAACAGTTTAATTGACTTGGCGCCGTCAACGAGCAATTTTACGCGCGTGCGAGAAATGTGTTTTGGGATCAAACGAGCGGGGTCGTGTATCTGGCTGTGCTGGTTATGTCTTGGATTTGGATTACCGGCGGCACAGGGCGGCGATTTGTTCCGGGTTGTCACTTACAATGTCGAGGGCTACCAGGAAGAAACCACACCTGGGCGCTTTGCGAAATCGAGCGAATCCAAAGCCAAAGTTCGTGAAAGCTTGCGTGTGATTCAGCCAGACGTGCTGGCATTGCAGGAAATGGGCAGCACCGACGCCCTCCTCGAATTGCGCGAGAGTTTGAAGACCGAAGGGTTGGACCTGCCTTATTGGGAATTCATCGCCGGCGCCGAAACGAACATTCACCTGGCCATCCTCAGCCGGTTTCCGTTTTCGGCGCGGCGCCCGCATACAAACGATTGCTACCTGCTGAGTGGAAGGCGCTTGAGAGTGGGCCGGGGTTTCTGCGAGGTGGAAGTCCAGGTCAGCCCACGTTATTCTTTCACCTTGCTGGCAGCTCATCTCAAATCCAAGCGCGCCATTCCGCAAGCGGATGAGGCCGAAATGCGCCTCGAAGAAGCAAGGCTGTTGCGGGAAATCATCGACGCTCGCCTTGCTGCGGACCCGGAGGCCAACCTTATTGTGCTAGGCGACTTCAACGATACATGGGCCTCCGCTTCGACAAAAGCGGTTATTGGCAAAGGCAAACTCAAGCTCATCGACACACGTCCCGCCGAGCGCAACGGCGATAACTCTCCTTCTGGGACCAGTCGCGAGAGCCGAAACGTTACCTGGACACACTATTATCCCAAGGACGACACCTATTCGCGAATTGATTTCATTCTGCTCTCTCGCGGGATGGGGCGGGAATGGAAAGCCAACGCGAGCTACGTGCTGGCCCTCCCCAATTGGGGCCTGGCCTCGGATCACAGGCCCCTGGTCGCCACGTTCGAAGCGGAGGACAAATAGAGCGCCCTGATAGGTCTTTTCCCCACAGATATTCAGCCCGCAGCAAATTGAAATCGCCGCTTGGAATGCGATAATGCTCCGTGGAGGACACGATGGAATCACCCAGACGCATGTCGATTTTGAAATTGTTGCGTGTTTTAACCGGAGATGTGCGGGGATTCGTCCGCCAGGAACTGCAGTTGGCCAAAACAGAAATTTCCGAGAAACTCTCAGCGATGGCGCGCGACGCGGCTGCGTTGGCGGTGGGCGGGTTTGTGGCTTACGCGGGTTTGATTGTTTTGCTGATCGGGTTGGGATGGTTGCTGGCGTGGGCATTCGAGAATGCAGGTCTTTCGCCCGTCTTCGCGGGATTCCTCGGCCTGGCGGTTATGGGTCTAGTGGTGATGATGATTGGGGGCGCCCTTTTGCTCACTGCCCTGAAGGCATTCTCCAAACAATCGCTTAAGCCCGAACGGACCGTTCACACCTGGAACGAGTTGCAAGGCAAACCAGAACTCGCGCCGCAGCCCGAGCCAGCGCCTTCTCCCTCAAGCGCCGAGTTACAGACTCGCGTTGAAGCAACTCAGGACCGGATGACTGAAACCGTCGAGCAGTTGCGCGAGCGGCTCAGTGCTCGGCACCTCAATGCCCAAGTCAAGCGCCGCATCCAATCCAAACCCTGCGCCTCGGGCGCCCTTGCCATGGGCGCCGGTTTGCTCAGCGGCTTCTTGCTCAAGCACAAGCTCAAATCGTAAGCCGAAAATCGCCGGCCCCGCCCTAAGGTGAACTGAGCCGCTCCCTGTTTAAACTGATTCGTTACGGCTTAGGAATCCCGATGAGATAGGTAACCCGAAGGGGCGCCCTGTTATTCTTTCGCGAACCGATTTCCCACTGATAATCCTCCGCGCCAATTTTCCCAGTCAATTCAGCCAACTCAGCGAGGCTGTAGGTTCGCAAGCAGGAAACAACAGCATCAACCAGCAACACCATCGGCACCAACGGAATCAAGTACGTCCACAGCAGACGTGACCAGTGAAATGGGCGGATGAACGGGGTCATGACCAACACCATGAGCGGGGCCAACAGCATTAAGAGCAGGCCCAAGAGGCTGCGCTCAGTGGCCTCAAAAACCGCAATGCCTTCTCCCTGGCGAACCGCGTCGGCCAGCACCGCACTGGCCTTCTGTGGCGCAAAATGGTGAAAGGCGGTGAACATCGTGCGGAAACCCCTCAACTCTCGAGGGACTTGTGCTGCCTCGACGGATTGAGGGTGATAGCGGATAGCCGGATTGGTCCCCCGGTTGAATTCTTCGGAGACTGCAAGATTAGGATACTTATCGGTCAGGCAAACCGAGACATGTAATCCCATTACGGCTAAGGCGGGCTGAAGCCAAGACCACGGCCCCGCCGCGCCGGAGCAAAGGTCCACAATCTGCCCTTTGCCGGCCCGCTGGAGTGCCGAGGCCAGAATGGGAACGATTGCTGCGTAGGGCTTGGTCGTCAACGACACAAACCGAAGATAATCCGTGGCCGCATCCCGCAAAACACGCGGACACCAATCCTGGTCCTCAATCTCGAATAGGTGAATGCGCTTCATATGCGTCGTGTGGTCCCCAGGCAAAGCCACATCGCATTTGACGCCAAACGCTGAGCTGATCGGCAACCAAATTCAATGTTCCATGATGACGAAATCAGATGGCGTTGCGCAAGCGTAGGATAGGGTGAGCCTGGCTTGCTGGGAACGACTTTGGGGGGTAGATTGGTTTGTTGGGTGAACACTAAACCCGCCTTGGATCGCAACAGTCGAGATGAGATACCAGGAAAAGTAAAGAGATGAAATATGTGACGGTCCCCTGATCAGGGGAAATGGATAGTTGGTTGGGGGGACAGATCGCGCAGAGGAGGTTGGAATGCAACAATTGAAGAGATTAGGTCGGGCGTGGAGGCTATGGATTTGTCTCCTGGCCGCCGGAATGTTAACCGGTTGTGCCGATTACGGTTATTATGGCTATGGGGAGCCCGGGTGGTACGGCGATTATTATAATGATTATGGCCCCTACTACGGCTATTACGCCCCCGATTACGGGTACTACGGCCCTGGCCTTTATGGTGACTTCTACGGTGGGGGCATTTATGGCTTCGGTGATCACGATCGCGGCCGATTCTTCCATGGCGGCCATCGAGGGTTTGCAGGCCGAGGCGGGTTTCATGGAGGATTTGGCAGGCCTGGAGGCTTTGCCCATGGTGGAGGGCACGGAGGATTTGCCCGGAGTGGCGGTGGCCATGGTGGATTTGGCCACGGCGGCGGTCGGCATGGCAGATAAGCCTATATTTGCTTATTCGTGTGGTCCAACGGGGCGCTCGTAGAAAAGCCGCACTCCGTGGAGCAATTGGCAAGCCCGCACCAGGGCGCGCCGCGCCGAAGAAGAGTTCACCTTCAACAAAGACTGGCGTTACAAAGAGCAACGCCACCACGCACCACCACGCTGCTCATTCACCAATCCTTTCTCCTTGTGCTTCCGCTCGACATGGGAGAGCTTGCTTGGGTATGAACCGTCGCCAATTCCTCGAAACCGCGGCGTTGGGCCTCCTCGCAGCACCCACCCTGGCCGCCCTTCCCTTCGGAAAGCTTCCGAGCCGTATTCTAGGCCGAACCGGCCTCACGGTACCCATTCTCGGGTTCGGCTCCGGCAGCCGCTTCCTCATGTACGCGGAGGAGGACAAGGCCCTCGAAGCCCTTAATCGCGCCATTGACCTTGGAATAACCTATATCGATACCGCTCACTCGTATGGCAATGGCCGCAGCGAAGAACGAGTCGGGCGAATCATGGCGACGCGGCGCAAGGAAGTGACGCTCGCCACCAAGATCGCAGCCCGCACGGCGGACGGGGCCCGGCGGCAAATCGACTTGAGCCTCAAACGACTCCAGACCGACCACCTCGATGTGCTGCACATTCACGCATTGAAGGATGCGCAGGACCTGGCGGCCATCGGCAAGCCCGGGGGAGTCGTGGAGGCATTCTACGCGGCGCGTGACCAAGGGATTACTCACGCGATCGGCATTACGTGCCATGCAAGTCCCGCGGCCTTACGCACGGCGCTGCTGCGGTTCGACTTTGACTGCACTCAGATGGCGCTGAATGCGGGGCTGGCCAGCATGACCGACGCGATGAAGACTGCGCCAGCAGGGCCCGAGAGCTTCGAGCGCCTGGCGCTCCCGGTGGCAATTGAAAAGCAGCTCGGCATCATCGCCATGAAAGTCTCCGGCCAGGAGCATTTGATCGGCGCAGCTCCTTTCGAGAAACTGCTGGCGTACGCGCTCTCGCTTCCCGTTTCACTGGCCAGCGTCGGGATGCCCCAACTCGCGCACATCGAGCAAAACGCGGCGCTGGCGCGTGGGTTCAGGCCAATGTCACGGCACCAGCGGCATCGCCTCGAAGACTCGATCGAATTCAGCAGAAAATTTGCGATGCAGCGCTTCTTCGCCGATCATCAGGATGTCTAGCACAGCTAAAGACCTGAGCTTTTCTTCGCTCGAAGGGAAGAAAGCGGGTGCGCTGACAAATGAAACCGGGCGGGACAAGCAGCGAGTTCCATGTGGTGACCGGGGCCTTTGGCTATTCCGGTAAATACATTGCCGCCCGCCTGCTCGAGGCGGGTCATCGCGTACGGACCCTCACCAACTCGCTCGAAAGGGCCAACCCTTTCGGCGACCAGGTGCAGGCCCTCCCTTTTTCGTTCGATAATCCGGCGAAACTCGCCGAATCTCTCAATGGTGCTGCCGTTCTCTACAATACCTATTGGGTAAGATTCAACTACGGTGATTTTTCGCGCCGGCGGGCTATCGAAAACAGCCTCAAATTGTTCGAGGCCTGCCGAGTGGCCGGCGTTTCACGCGTAGTTCATGTCAGTATCACCAATCCGTCGCTCGAATCCCCCTTGGAATACTTCCGCGGCAAGGCCCAATTGGAGCGGGCGCTCACGGAATCGGGTTCATCCTATGCCATTCTGCGGCCAGCGGTCTTGTTCGGGCGCGAAGACATTCTCATCAACAACATCGCCTGGTGCCTGCGCCGATTGCCTGTGTTCGGCGTGTTCGGCGATGGCCAATACAAACTCCAACCGATTTATGTCGATGACCTGGCCCAGCTCGCCATCACGCAAGGGGCTCAAAGGAGCAACGCCATCCTGGATGCCATCGGCCCAGAGACGTTCACCTACCGCGAGCTGGTGCGGCAAATCGGCGCCATTATCGGCAAGCGCCGCCCGATGATTTCCGTGCCACCCTCGGTGGGTTTTTTCCTGGCCCAGGTCTTGGGCAAGCTCACCGGGGATGTCCTGATCACCAGGGATGAGATTCAGGGCCTGATGCAGAACCTTTTGTGCACCCATTCCCCTCCTCTGGGAACCACCCGGCTTACCAACTGGACGCGTGAGCACGCCGAGACGCTGGGCCGCAAGTACGCCAGCGAACTGGCACGGCGCAAGAACCGCAAAGCGCCTTATGAAGCGCTATAATCGCTATACTGAGGAGTCCCGAACATGAACTACATCTCTAATCTGCCGATGCTTCTCCCTCTCCCCTTCCGAAGGGGAGAGGGGTCCCTCTATGTGTAGTCCATCCCACCCTCCTCCCAGTAGTGTAAGTAGTGCATTGACAGAAAGGCTGTGCTAAGCTCGCTGGAGGAATCGGAACACGAGAATCCTATGAACGTATTGTTGGTTTATCCACAGAACCCGGACACCTTTTGGAGCTTCAAACATGTCCTGCGCTTTGTCTCCAAGCGCTCGACCTTTCCGCCGCTGGGCCTGCTGACCATCGCGGCGATGCTGCCCTCGGAATGGAATTTTCGCCTGGTCGATTTGAATGTTAAACGCTTAAGCGACAGCGATCTGCTTTGGGCCGATTACGTCCTGATCAGCGCGATGATCGTCCACACACAGTCTGTCAATGAAATCGCCGCCCGCTGCAACGGCTTGGGCAAGCCCATCATCGCCGGAGGACCTCTGTTCACCACCGGTTACGAGAATTTTCCTGCAATCCATCACTTCGTGCTGGGCGAGGCCGAGGACCTCATGGCGCAATTGGCTGCGGATATGGCGGCCAGGACCGTGCAACCGTTGTACAGGGCTGCCGGACGGCCAGCGGTCACGCGTGTGCCGGCGCCCCGCTGGGACCTGATTGATTTCAAACACTACGTCACGATGGCGGTCCAGTTCTCACGCGGCTGTCCTTATGATTGTGAGTTTTGCGATATCATCATCATGAATGGCCGGGTGCCCAGGACCAAAACTCCAGCCCAACTCATCGGCGAGCTCGAGACCCTCCGCTTGCAAGGCTGGAAGGATATGGTCTTTATCGTGGATGACAACTTTATCGGAGACAAAAAGCGAACCAAGGCGCTGTTGGGTGAGATGATTGCCTGGCGCCAACGGGTGCAGCCGAGCATGGGCTTTTTCACCGAAGCCTCGGTGAACCTGGCGGACGACCCCGAGCTTTGCGAGTTGATGGCCAAAGCAGGGTTTAAGAAGGTATTCGTCGGCATCGAAACGCCTTTGGCAGAGAGCCTGCAGGAGTGCCACAAGCTCCAGAACAAAGGCCGCGATCTGGTCGAATCCATCCAGATTCTCCAGCGTGCCGGGTTGGAAGTCATGGGTGGCTTTATTGTCGGTTTCGACAATGACCAGCAAGACATCTTCAAGCGACAGTTTGAATTCATCCAACAATCCGGCGTTGTCACCGCGATGGTGGGTTTGCTGCAGGCCCTGCCGCAAACCAAGTTGTACCAGCGGCTCAAGCGCGAAGGCCGCCTGGAATCTGAAGCGACCGGCAATAATACCGAAGCGGTGCTCAATTTCAGGACGCGCCTGAACCGGGAGTTTCTGCAAAACGGCTATCGCGACCTGATGAGGCGCCTTTACGAGCCCAAGGCTTACTATCAAAGAATTCGCACGTTCCTGGAGAACCACCGGCCTTCCGGGCCGCGGTTGCGTGTATCGCCGTCGGATTTAAAGGCCTTTCTGAAATCCTTTTGGATGCTGGGTATCCTGGAACGTGGCCGTCACAATTATTGGAGATTCTTTTGGAGCATTCTTTTACGGCGTCCGCGGCAACTCCGTTGCGCTATCGAGTTAGCGGTCATCGGCTATCATTTCCGCCGCGTAGCAAGCCGGCTTTAGTTAGCCGCGCTCAGAGGAGTCTGTAACGTGTCCTGCAACCGCAAGCTGCACAGGATTCTCCCTCTTTCCTTCAGAAGGGCAGAGGGTCCCCTATGCGTAGCCCATCCCCCGCGTCCTCCTATTACTTCTGAAGCTTGGGCCGTTCCCCGTCGGTGGTTTGCCCCGGGTTGGCGCAGTATCGATTAAACCTCTCATCCAGCCAGCACTTGCGCACATCATCCAGCAGGCTGACCAGGTCATCAAAGCCCTGGGGCTTGACCCGATAATCATAGACGCCCAATTGACGGGATTTATCCACATCGGCCTGAAGTTTGGAGGAGGTCAGCACAACGACTGGCAAGGTATCGAACTGCGGATGGGTGCGCAGCCATTTGAGCACGTCGAACCCATCCATCCAGGGCATCTTCAGATCCAGAAGCACTAAACCGGGCAGCGGATACTGTTTGCGGTTGGAGAACTTACCGGTGCCGGCCAGATAATCGATCGCCTCCTGGCCGTTGTGTACGACCGCCAGAGGGTTGGGAACTCCGGCTCGCTCGAAGGCACGCCGCATGAGGAAAATGTCATTATCGTCATCCTCCGCCAGTAAAATCGAAATATCGTTGAGCATAATGCAAAGGCTCGCAGTCGTACACGTTAAAGAAAGCGGGCATTATTGGGTTCAATATGGCACAGGCGTGTCGGAATAACAAATCCGCCAATCAGGGCGCTTCCAGCCTGAGCTGCGGGTAGGGGCCAATCCAGAGCGGATTCGAAGAGCCTGTGCCCTCTTGCAGGCGCCCCAGCCAGAGTTGGATCATCTGCCCCAACGAATTCAATTCGAGACTATCGAAAACATCTGGATACCGCGCGAAATTGGCTTGTGCCAAATGCAGCAAAGCCGCTGCCGGCCCGCGGCGGTCCTTCTGCACATGCACGAATGCCCCTGCCAATTGAATCAAGCCCTTGTAGAATAAATCCTTGGGACCACCTCGCTCGCGAAGCCAAAGTCCCTCCAAAACCTCGTGGGCCTCGAAAAAAAGCTGCTGATTAAAGCATTCAAAGTAACCGAGGTACTGTGGGGGCAAACCCCGTCCCTTGAGGGATGCTATCAAACCAGTGAAGTCAGTTTTTGTGAGTGCCACGAATGAACCATACACAATTGCGCAGCAAAACCCAAAGCCGAAGTCGCAGGTTCAATGGTCCAGGCCAGTCCAGGTTGCGATGGGGCAGGGACTGAATTGACATATTTGCCGCGGTTGGACACCCTCTAGCGCATGGCAAAGCCAGCTTTGGGCCGGGGCCTGGGAGCGTTGTTGGGCGGCAGTCCCCTCGCGCAACCTCCTTTCCCGGCCGCAACCCCGCACCCTCCTCCCGAGGTCCTGCCCGCCACTCCGGGGCCGGACCACGTGCAGCGGGTCGCCCTCGAGCGCATCGTCCCCTGCCCTTTTCAACCCCGCAAAGACTTCGCTCCGGAAGCCCTCCGCGAACTGGCCGATTCAATCAGGGAGCAAGGCATCGTCCAACCCCTCATTGTGCGCGAGCGCAACGGGCATCTCGAGCTGATCGCAGGAGAACGCCGCTGGCGCGCCGCCCAACTCCTGGCCCTGGCTGATGTCCCCGTCATTGTGAGGCAAGCCGATGACCGGGCGGTGCTCGAACTGGCACTGATCGAAAACTTACAGCGGGAGAACCTCAATCCCCTCGAAGAGGCCCAGGGCTACGCCCAATTGATCGAGCAGTTTCAGCTTACGCAGGAAGAAGTGGCCGCCAAGGTAGGCAAAAGCCGGACGGTGGTGGCCAACTCGCTGCGTTTGCTCAAGCTGGCCGCAGAGGTGCAGGGCTATCTTCGTGAGGGAAAGTTGTCGGTCGGCCACGCCAAGGTCATTTTGGGCCTGGCCGGGCCAACACACCAGAAAAGCGCGGCCGAGCGCATTCTGAGGGACGGCCTCAATGTGCGCCAAACCGAAGCCCTTGTGGCCCACCTGCATGCCCGCCAAGCTTCAACTTTATCCAAGTCGCCGCCCGCCGCTCCGCCGAATCGGGACGCCCACATTGCCAATCTCGAAGACCAGATTCGCGAACGCCTCGGCACAAAAATCCGGCTGCGCTATGCCCATGGAAAAGGGGCGCTGGAAATCGCCTTTTACAGCGACGCCGAGCTGGAGCGAGTGCTGCAAATCCTGGGGGTCAGGGCGGACTGAATTGGCAGGTCCCTTCACGATTTAATTCAAACACCTATCCTACTCATGAACGATCCTGAATTACGCAAACAAACCGCAACCCAGCTCGAAACCAACATCCAGCGCGCGGGCCAGATGTCTGCTTTTGTCGGGCTCGACGGTTTTGTGGATGACATCCTGCACGTGGTGGACAAGCGTGAAAGCGCCGACAAATACGTGCGGCTGCCCACTATCGCCCAGTTGGCGCAAAGACTGGCGGCTGCGGCGGGCCGCAGCACCAATATCGAGCTGGTCAGCCAATTGACCAAACTGGGAGGCAACGGCCCCATTATGGCCAATGCCCTGGCCAGCTTCGGCCTGAAAATAACTTATCTGGGCATCTTGGGTTACCCGAACCTGCACCCGGTTTTTGCAAGCTTTGCCAAAATCGCCCAGGTCCATTCCATCGCCGAGCCGGGCTATACCGACGCGCTGGAATTCGAAGACGGCAAAATCATGTTGGGCAAACATGAGTCCTTGAAACAAATGAATTGGGACAATATCAAGAGCCGGTTCGGTCAGGACAAATTTGCCGCTCACTTCGGCCAGGCCGACCTGGTCGGCTTCGTGAACTGGACCATGCTCACCTCGATGAGCGACATCTGGTCCGCTGTCTTGAAAGAAATCTGCCCTAAACTCCAGGGAACCCGCCGCAAGCTCTTCATCGATCTGGCCGATCCCGAAAAACGGACCAATGAAGATATCCTGCGCGCCCTCGAATTGATCCGCGCCTTCCAAAAGTATTTTGACGTCATCCTGGGCCTGAACGAAAAGGAAGGTTACGAAATAGCAGAAAACCTCGGACTCAAGGCCGAAGACCATTCGCCGGAAGGGCTGCAAAAGGTCTGCAAGGAAATCCACCTGCGCATCCCGATTGATACGATTATCATCCATCCAACCGCTTACGCGCTGGCCTCTGGTCCGGATGGAGAGGCCATCGTTCAGGGGCCGTTTGCTCCCAAACCCAAGATCACCACCGGCGCCGGCGACCACTTCAACTCCGGTTTTTGCCTGGGCAAATTACTGGGTTTCACGACCGAGCGCTGCCTGCTGAGCGGCGTGACCACCAGTGGGTTTTACGTGCGCACCGGCCAAAGCCCGGCGATTCGGGACCTTGCGCAGATGTTGCGAAACTGGCCGGGCTGAATCATGGTGACGGAATGGTATTGTCGATAATCAAATATGGCACGCCGGTGTTGCGGCACAAAGGCGCCCGCGTAGATACGGTGAGCGCGGCAATCAGGAAGCTGATCGCCGATATGCTCGAAACAATGTATGAATACAAGGGCATCGGCCTGGCCGCGCAACAGGTCGGTTTGGCGCTCCAGCTCACCGTGATCGACGTGCGCGGGGTAACAGACCGGCCCTCTTCTCTCGAAATCAAGGGCCAACCAACCGACGTGCGTAGCTTTATGCCGCTGGTGCTGCTGAATCCCGAAATTACCCCGATTGGCCAGCCGGTCTCCGGACCGGAAGGGTGCCTGAGTTTTCCTGAGGTTTTTGCTGAAATTACCCGGCCCGACGTTGTGGATGTGAAAGCCCTTGATGAAAAGGGCAGGCCATTGGAGTTTCGTTGTGGCGGCCTGCTTTCGCGCGCCGTTCAACATGAAACCGATCACCTTCACGGGATTCTTTTCATCGATCGGATGGATAAAAAATCCAAAGAAGAACTGCGCGCAGAGCTGGAGCTCCTTCAGGCCGAGACTAAAGCCATGCTCAAAAAGACATCGGCCACGCGCGTCTAAAGAGATTTCTCGTAAATCCTGTATCGTTTGTACACTCTGCCCCCGATGGCCTCGAGCACACGGCACATCATCACGTTGTCCTCAAGAATCCACGAGGCCTCCGATTCGGTCACCCCGGCATCGAACCCGACCTTCAATCCCTCGATCAGGAGCGCCGATTCGATGCCTTTCGAGCGATACTTTTCAGTGACCCCGAGGGTCAGAACTCGGGTTCGTTTCGGGCGTTTCCAGCCCATCAGATAGGGAATGAATCCCAACACGCGCGGGGTTAGCAAGCGCCCCCGCAGCGGCTGAAGGGCCGGGTTGTAGTCAGGCAATGCCAGCAGAAAACCCACCGGCTGCGACCCCGCCTCGGCCAGCCAAATCAATCCTTCCATAAGCAAGGGTTTCAGGCGCTCCGCCATGAAATCCACCTCGGCATCGGTCATCGGCACAAACCCCCAGTTCTGCTGCCAGGCGGCGTTATAGACCTCTTTTATCTTCACGATGTCCTGGTCGAGTGTCTTGCGCAACACGGGGCGGAAGGCCAAGCCCGGGTTGCGCTGCTTGACCTTCCCACCGATTCGCGTTAAGCGGTCCATTGGGATATTCGAGAGGTCGATGTGGAATGCCAGAAGGTCCTTGGCTTTGCGAAAACCGTCCGCTTCCACCAAATCCACATAATAGCGCGGGTTATAGGTCATCATGAACACAGGCGGTGAATCAAACCCCTCGACCAGCAGACCGCATTCATCATTGGTCGTGGGGTTCATCGGCCCCAGCACCCGTTTCAAGCCCGCCTGCGCCGCCCAATCCGCCATCGTTTTGAGCAAGGCCCCGGCGGCTGCCGGGTCATTGAGGCATTCGAAAAAGCCGAAGAACGCCCCCGGCTCAACCAAGCGGTTATGGGTCTCGTCAATGATGCCGGCAATGCGGCCTATATCGCGACCGTTCCGGGAGGCGACCCAAAGCTGCATTTTGGCGTGCTCGAAGAGTGGGTTGTCGTCCGTGAAGACCTTTTTCAAATCCATCAGCAGCGGAGCTACCCAATTGGGATCACCATTGTAAATGCAGTAGCTGACGTTTAAAAATCGGTTGATATCGCGCGAACTGCGCGACAAGGAAACAATCTGCAGGCCGTTGCTCATCTCAAAACAAAGTTCGTGCCGGGAATGAATCGACCGGCTTCGCCCCAGATTGACCGATGCGCGCCCCAACGTCAATCCGGGCGCACTCCACCGCGTCGCAACGTTCTTGATCGAAAAACGGCAGCATTGACGGCGCTCGCGGACTCGCTTAGCTGGCGCGTGGGTTTAATCGGAGACTGGGGGCGAGCGGTCCGCGCGTTGGTTGGCTGGCCGGGCCAGATCGAGGCGGTGGTGGTTTTCATATGTCTTCACCCTATATTCCACGACAAAACGTGTCCTTTGACTGACAGGACTCTGGGCGGGGTTGTTCGGGCTGGTTGCCTCGAATCTCATATGAGTGAAAAAATCACTCAGATTTGGTCAGATTTGGTCAGATGGACGGGTGGGAGCGGTAGTCCATCCCACGATCCTCCCAGCAGGGCCTCCTCTCCCCGGCCCTCTCCTCCAAAGGAGGAGAGGGAGAAGCATCGGCAGATTTAAGGATGTAGTTCATGTTAGGAAGTTGCCGCGAAAGAACGCGGAAGAAGGCGGGGAGGAGACACGAATTTCACGAATTTACACGAAGGGGAAGACAAGGCCGCCAAAAAGCGGCAGAGGCACAGCGCGGCATAGTCGCGACCAAATCGAAACCGCGGAATACGGGTATGTGGAAGAACTGAAGAACTTCCTTTTGCATCCGCACAAGGAATCGTCGGGAAATGCAAGCATCCCCACAGAAACTGAAACGGAGAAGAAAACGGTGCTCGAAGTCCTGCTCTGTCGCCGGTGTTGAAAAATGAACACCACGGGAATGAGGGGGGTGGGCTCTGTAGTGTCAACCGGTGTCCACCGGTGTCAACCGGTGTCCACCGGTGACGCCGGGTCGGTTTTTGGATTTGTGGAATTGGAATAACTGGGCGGGGCTCGGAAGGCGGGGTTCGAATATCGGGGGTGAAATGGATGAACAACAGGGAAACTGAAACATAATAAAATAGCGTTATTTACCGTTATTTAGCGTTACTTAGCGTTACGGAGATTCAGTTTCAAGTGCGGAAGCTGAAGGAAACTGAGATAGCAGCGGTTGACTCCGGTTTTTTGCGGAAGAGCGGACGGGGCCAGAACATCGAACGCTCAAAGGTCGAACATTCTCAACATAGCGGATGGTGCGCACTGGAGTCGAACTGCAATTTGCGGGAATTTGCTGCAATTTCGTGCAATTTGGCGCAATTTGGCGCAATTAATGGGGGATGGGGGGACGGGAGAGCAACCGAGAGCAGACGGGACCTAACGCCGACGGTTCCGAGAGTGAGCGTGATGTGGCCAGTAGCATTGAGCATCGAGCGTTTTGGGTGGAAAAGTTTTGCGCGCGGGAAAGGAAAAACGAAGTGCAACATGCTACATTAACGATATAGTCGCTGATATTATGCGGTTTTTATGTTGCACTTTGAAGTGCAACACAAGTGCAACATGGTCACCTATGGTGTCAAAGTCTGAGGGGGCCTGAGGCTCCAAGGAGGCTGGTCGGGAGCCCAAGGGCAGTGTTTTGATGGAAAAGTTTGTGCGCGTCGGCCTTGAGGGGGTTAAAGCGGAGGTAAGTCTGGCCGTCAGTGTTGTGGGGATTTATGGTTACCGGGAGTTACCGTGGGTTACCGTAAGCTACCGTACGGTTACTGTGGGTTACCGTGAGATGTCGTTTGAGAGACGTTCGAGGGACGTTCGGAGGGGGCAAGGGGCTGCCGGGGCTGGGGCTGCGGTTTTGACGCTAAGGCGCGCCGGCTCATCTCGTGTTGGAGCATCTCGCCAAAGGTGGGGCCGGAAGGGCAATAGGGCATCTCTTCACGAGGCGGGAGGTCATTCCGATGGGGGACATTGTCCTCACGGGAGGACTCAGCGAGCTTTTCGGCCGAAACGATTCCGCGGAGGACTTCGATGTCGCTGGCTTCTTTATGGCGCAGGTTGGGGATGGAGTTGCGGATGCCGGCGAGCCCGGCTGTTTTATAGCGTTGTTCTTGGAGCTCGGCGTCGAGAACGGTGAGGTTGTGGTTGTGGTTGTTGTTGTTGTCGGGCTGTGAGCCGATGTTGATCGATGATGATGAATTTAGCATATGCGAACAGGATAAAGAGGGGCGGAAGACCTCGAAATCGTGGGGATTTGGAGGGTAGTTGGATTGATGGTTTAAGGGTGAGGAAGGGTAGTGCATAACATCCTTGTAATGAAGGAGTTTGACGCTAATCGGCGCTGATGGTATTGCGGGTCATATTCATTTCGCCCTCGGGAGCACGCCCAACTCATCAATATTTCGTAATCACGCGCCCTTCATAGTGGATGATTTGAGGATTGAGCCCGGCCGTCATGGTCTGAATGCTCGCTAAGGGTTCGCTTGTTGCGAAAATCACCTGTTCGCCACGCTGTTTGGCACCTGCCGCCCGCTTGAGCAAACTCACGAAGCTGAGCTCTTCCGCCTCTTGTTGCCTCGGCTCTGGCAGACGAACTTTCGCAGGATGCCACTGAACACCTCTCCCAGGTTCAACGCGATTATCCTGGCAAGACGCCTAGTTGGTTATGTAGATAGCTGTCTCCTTCGCGCAAGGAACGTCCTCAAAATCGGACGAAGCATCGATGCGCCTAAGCGGCAGCCGCTCAGGTTGGCTCTTGAAGATTGCGCTGCGTGCCTGATTGACCCCGACGACGTTCTCCAGAACGTCTGCGCGCATGACCTCCTTCGGTTGATGGTGGCCGTCCTGGACCCGTTCGACGCTGCCGTCTTGCTGCTATTGTATGACGGCTTTCGCGTCAACGAGATCGCTTTGGCCCTCCACGTCTCCCATCCGGCCATTGCCAGGCATCGCCGCAAAGTTGCCGCCGCGGCCCTGAAGCTGGGGGTTTCTTCTAAGCCCTCCCGTCTCAAACCATAAGCAATGTCAAACTTTGTTTGCTTTTCTGAATATTTTGGTGACCGATCGGCCTCCAATTTTACTTGTACTAGTGTGCAGCAAATCCATAAGCCAACCGATCGCCGGAAGCGTCTGTTGCCAATAAACCATGCTTATCTGTATAAAAAGGAAAGCTTCCCAAACTGCCCTGTCCGGGGTGGGCGCATAGCGCTGCTCGCAGAACTTAAGCCCAAGTATTTATGAAAACTTCCCTCAAAATCGCTGTTGTCGTCTCTCTCGCGGCTGCAGGGCTTCTCTTCGTCAGGCCGGGCCAAACCGGTCCCATTCCGGGCCCCACGGCCTACCCCCTATTGGCCGGCGCGGGCCTGGCCCCTATCGGAAGCCAGCCGGTGGACGACTCAGTGGCGCAGCAGCTAAACTCCCTTTTCACATCCGCCGTTGGCGCAGCCAAGAGCATTGCGCCCGGCCCCGATGCCGGCGCCCAGCGGCGCGCTGTCGATGATGAACTGCGTGCCGAACTCGAGAGCTCCACAACCAATAACCCCGCCTCCGCCTGGACGCCCAGCGTTCACCTATGGCTGGGGCGCCGCGCTCTCGTGCGCTGCGGCTATTCTCTGGCTATGAAC
>DASYZB010000022.1 GCA_035946615.1 Verrucomicrobiia bacterium | reverse complement strand
GAGTTTTTCAAAGTCGGGCATCGAATAAAGAAGACCGGCCATTTGCCAATCGGGCGGGCAGGCTTAATATTGAAAGGCATGAATGCGACACGACTGGATGGCCATGGGGTGATTAAGACTTGTCCCACATGCGGACAAATGAACCGGGTTTCTTTTGGACATTTGGGAAGCGCCACCCGTTGCGGGCGTTGCAAGACTGAATTGCCCGGGTTGGACTCGCCTATAGACATTGACGACGAGGCGGCATTTGAGTCGCTGTTGGAGAGTTCGCCGTTGCCGGTGCTGGTGGATTTTTGGGCTGATTGGTGCGGGCCGTGCAAGATGATGGCGCCCGAGGTCTCGCGAGTGGCCTCCCGGAGCGGCGGCAAATTCGTTGTGGCAAAGATGAACACAGAAGGTTTGCCGTTGCTGGCCCAGCGCTTCAATATCCACGCGCTGCCGAGCCTGTTGGTTTTCAGCGGCGGGACCGAGCGAGGGCGAACGGAAGGAGCGCGGCCAGCCGCCGAAATCCAACGCTTTGTCGAGCGGTCCATCCGGCCGATGTAACTTGCAGCGCTATTCCCGCAACTTCGAATCGATTAGAATGGTCACGGGCCCGTCGTTGACCAGACCAACCCGCATTTGGGCGCCGAACTGGCCCGTTTGAACCGGCTTGCCGAAATCCAATGCGAGCTGGCCGACAAACTTTTCATACAGCGGCAGCGCGATCTCCGGGCCGGCAGAGCGGCTGTAGGAGGGCCGGTTGCCTTTTCGTGTGCTTGCGAAGAGGGTAAACTGGCTCACGACCAGAAGGGCTCCGTTGACGTCCTGAACCGAACGATTCATCACACCCTTTTCATCGTCGAAAATTCGGAGCCGGACAATTTTACCGCTTACCCACTCGATGTCCTCAGTGGAGTCCGCCGGTTCGACCGCTAACAGCACGAGTAATCCTTGTTGAATGGCGGCGGTAACCGCGCCGGCAATCACGACGTTTGCCTCCGCAACTCTCTGGATGATTGCGCGCATTGGGGGAGGGTAATCATAGGGGCCCAAGGGGCGCAACGGCCTAAGAGCGCCTCTTGAAAATAGTCAGCTCCTTCTCCTCCTCGATCGTTCAGGCCTTTCGAGGAGGAGCACGAGCACGAGTAACGGCAAATGCATTTTTAAATAGGCTCTAAAGGAGGTTTCTGCCCCAGTTGGGATTTTGCCGAACCCGGTTTATCTTAAGGAAATGAATACACAAACAGTGACTGACAAATTTCAGGACTGGCAGAGGCGCGCGGGCGAAACGGCCAAAAACATGGGGCAAGTTACCGACCAATACGTGCGCGATAACACCTGGAGCACCCTTGCGGCAGCGGCGATCCTAGGCTGCGTCCTCGGGTGGCTGCTGGCCAATCGCGACTGATGGGCTGCGCCGGCTCTCTCTCGATGGAACCCTGCGTGAGATGGAGTATTGGAGTGATGGAGTGGGTGGGAAACCCCAATACTCCAGCACGAGGAGAATGGCGGCAATTGTATTTTTAAATCAGGCCTTAGTGGGATTTCCCAGGAAGGCATCCCAATTTTCCAAACGCCACCACGTAAACAAGGAAGCCGGCTATGAGCAGCCAGGGGTCTCCTTTGACCATCAGCAAAATGCCCCAGCCCAACACGAGAGCGATCAGCAGGTAAGCCGCAATAGCCAAAATGAATTTCATCGCCCGAGCTTACACCGGATTTGCCATGGCGCAAGAAGAGCCGCGCCAGGACCCCCGGGTAGCGCCGGGGCCGCTGAGACGCTCGATTTGCGGCATCGCAGCGGGTACGACGCCCAAACACCGGACCAATTCGTTGCTACCGCGCCTTTGGCCCAAATCCGGCAAAATCTGAAATCTCTTAAATGCCGGATTCAATTTTGCCCTGAGTAAAGTCGGTTTCATATTCACTCCTGTTACTACTCCGGAGCGCCGTGATTTGTTTCAGGATTTTATTTCCGGTGAATAACATGTGAATCCTGGTGAATAAGTTTTCTTAAAAAGGACATTGACTTCTGCCAGTTTTCACGCTAACGGCTTTGGAAATGAAACATCTGATTCGCAACAGGGAATCAGGGGAGTTTTTTAGGGCAGGGAAGTGGACGCGAAGCTCGGAAAAGGCTGATGACTTTCCGACGCTGATGGCGGCAGTTAAGGCCGAATCCCGGTATCATCTGAGGGATGTAGAATTAGTCGCGCAACTGGCCCACAGTCGTGCGGAAACCCATGCGGTCCACTTGCCCTGGGCGGAACGATAGCCGGAATGCAACCCGGGCGGGGAAGAGCATAAGCCCCTGACAAGCCCCTTCCGTATGTCGCGTCCCAAGGGCGTTCGCTCGTGTCCCGCGCTTTGAAGGATTTTGCCTTTCTCAAATCCTTACGCCGGTCACCGGGTCAAAAAAGTGCGCCCTCTGCGCAGCCAGCGCTATGGGTATCTTCTCTCCCGGCTCGTGATGCTGGCCGGCCAGCACGCGGGCCGTCAAACAGATGCCGTCCAGTTGCAGTCGAACAAACGCGTCCGGGCCCGTGACCTCGACCGCCTCCACTGTCGCCACTGTCGCATCCGCCAAACCTTTCTGAGGGATGCTTGCGCCGATGGCTACATCCTCGGGGCGGACGCCCAGCACAAGGGGTTTGGTCTCAGGAAACTCCAGTATCGTCGGCGGTTCTCCACCCAGCCGGAGCCTCAGAACCTGGAGTCCAGCCGCGCTGCTGATTGAGTCTGGTTTGAACCACAGGGCATGAGCGGTCCTTACGACGTGTCCATGCAGCAGATTCATCGGCGGCAGGCCCAAAAAGCGGGCCACAAACAAATTAACCGGTTTTCGATATACCGCGATTGGGGTGTCCAATTGCTGAAGCAGCCCCTGGTGCAGCACTGCCAGCCGGTCGCCCAGCGCCATCGCCTCGGTTTGGTCGTGCGTTACATAGATGACCGTGACGCGCAACCGGGCATGGAGGCGTGAAATCTCGAGGCGTAATTGCGCCCGCATGTGCGCATCGAGGTTTGAGAGGGGCTCATCCAGCAGCAACACCTTGGGGGCGCGCACCAGGGCGCGGCCAAGAGCCACGCGCTGGCGTTGCCCACCCGAAAGCGATGCGGGGTCGCGCTCGAGGCAATCGGCCAGGTCAAGCAGTTCAGCCGCTTCTCGCACCCGGCGCTGGATGTCTTGAGTTTTGTGCCGGCGCAACCTCAATCCAAACGCCAGGTTTTCTTGCACGCTCATGTGTGGATAAAGCGCCGGAGCCTGAAAAACCATAGCCACATCGCGCTGCCTGGCGGAAAGGCCATTGACTTTTCGTTCGTCAATCGAAATCAGGCCCGAGGTCGGCTCTTCCAGGCCGGCCAGGAGCCGCAGGGTGGTTGTCTTGCCGCAACCCGAGGGGCCTGTCAGTACGAGCAATTCCCCATCCGCGATAGAAAGATTCAAATCGCTCAGGGCCTGGACGGGTTCGCGCCCTGGCCGCTCGAAGACCTTGGTCAGATGGTCGATAATCACCCTTGCCACTGGCTTGATTGTTCGGCAGGTAAAAAAGAAATCCAGATTAATCGCAAGCCAAGGTAGTGCGCCGGCCGTCTGATGGGGTCCTTGCCAAAAGGCTGGCCGGTCCTACATTGTCCCCATGAAGATACCGCGGGAAATACCGGTAATGACACTGCCCAACGCCACGCTCTTTCCGCAGGCGTTGCTCCCGCTCTATATTTTTGAACCGCGTTACCGGCAGATGCTGGCCGACGCGCTGCATTCCAACCGGATGTTTTCGGTTGCCATGCAGCGGCCCGGCAGTGCGCGAGAAGCCCCGTCCGCGGTTGCCGGGCTGGGGCTCATCCGGGTCTCGGTAGGTCATCGGGATGGGACCTCGCATTTGATTCTGCAAGGGCTGGCCCGGGTTGGCCTCGAGGAAACCGTCCGTTACAAACCGTATCGAGTTCAACGCATCCGTCCGCTGCATTCGCCACCCTGTGATAACGTCAAAGTCGATGCCCTGGTTGCGAAGGTCCGTGAGTTGCTCGAAGAGCGAATCCAGTTGGGATTACCCTTTCCTTTTCCGGTCATGTCTCCCGGCCAAGCCGAGCCTCCATCGGCCCCACCCGCCTTTTCGCCCAAGGAGATTCTCAATTATCTCGATTCGCTGAGCGACCCGGAACAGGCGGCTGACTTGGTCTCGTGCGCGGTGCTGCACGGGGCGGCTGAGCGGCAGACCATTTTGGAAACCGTGGATGTCGAGGCGCGTTTGCGGCGTTTGATTCGGTTTTTGCTGGCGGAAATCCGCAAGAAACGCAAGGGTCAATCACTATGAGTGAACCGCCTTCGGCTCAGTCGCGTCCCGGTGCTGAAGATCGATTATCGGCGCTTTTTGCGCAATTGATCATGCAACAGGCCAACATGGCCATGATGCTCATGGGTAAAGTCGAGCATCCCGATGGGGGCCAAGCGGTCAAGGACATCGAGGCGGCCCGTTTTTTCATCGATGAGCTTGAAATGCTCGAAGTCAAAACACGGGGCAACCTCACAAAGGAAGAAGCCGCCCTGCTCCAGCAGAGTCTGATGAGCTTGCGGATGGCTTTCGTCGAGGCGGTCGAGTCCCACGAGCCAGCCGCCGCCAAGGCGCCGGATTCAGCGGCTCCAGGCAAGGCTTCCGCGCCCGCATCAGAATCAGCAGCAACTGGCCCTTCCAACGCCGAAGAGGAGCATCGCAAGAAGTTTACAAAAAAGTATTAACGGCCAATTACGGCGAGCGCACCGCGTTAATCTCGATTTCGCTCTGTCCCACAACCGCTTTGCCGGTTATTCGCGCAGGGGACAGAAGCACTGCATTCGATAAGGCCGCGGCCGGAGCGAGGCCCGACGCTGCCCCGAGGGCCTGGCCTGCCCGTGGTGGCATCGCGGGCAGGAGGCTGCCACTAAAGATCACTTGCTCGTTGCTCGTCAGATTTGTTCCTGCAACTCGAAAGAAGTAGGACCCAGTGTCTTTTCCAGTTGCTGGCGAGGGGACAGCCGACCGAGCGGCCAATCGATCGGCTGGCGCGCCCGCCGGCCCCGCGAAGCCTGGGGAATTGGGTTTGGAATCCGCGGTTTGGAAAGAGCCGCTGTACACCGACCCATCCTTATCGATGATGCGCACCTGGCGTCCCAGTCGTTCGAATTGAAAGGAGGCCAGGACCGGGTTGGTCGAAAACTTTTTATCCAGCGCCGTGTTAGTCCCCGCGTTGTCAGCCAAGGCGACGAACTGCTGCAACGGCTCTTGTTGACCAGCGCTCAAGCCATATCGCTGATTCGAGGGAGCATCAAGGCTCATTGCGCTCGCCTGTGCGCCAGCTAAAACAGCGCCCGAAGGGGGAGCTGCTTCTTTGAGTGCGGGCGCAGCGGCGGTGTCAAAGGTCTGCGCCAGTGTTGCATTTGTAACGGAGTCGATCTGTAATGCGAGCCTGGACCGGTCCGAGCTTGGCTGCTGCAGAGGGGCGGGAGCTGCTACTTTGGCCGATTCTTCAGGTCGTTCGGCCAACTCACGCCGCGCTCCGGGGCTGGAGACTCGATTCTGTGCCAATTGGATTTCCGGCGTTCGCCCGCTATGGGCCGGCCAAAGCAGTATCCCAGCAACCACGAGCCCCACGGTTCCGGCGCTCCAAGCCAGGCGAGGCCAGTACTGCGCTAGCAAACTCCAGACCGAAGGCCGCCCAGCGGCAGGTTTGCGAAAGCGCCGGGATACCTCACCCTGCAACAATCGCCTGGTGGCCGCGCGCATTTCCAACGGCCCGCCGCTCTCCTTGCGCCGCTTTTCGGCATAATCGCGCAGGAGCTTTTCAATGGGGCGTTGGGGGTCTGATTCCATATCCAGCTACAGATTAGACGGGAACAGGGCCGATTTTGCCCCGGCAAATCCCTTCAGCAAAATCTCTTCAAGCCGGTCCAGACACTTGCTCAGGCGGGAGCTGACCGTTTTGATGTTTAACTCAAGGGCTTTGGCGATTTCTTCATAGCTCAGGTCGCCAAAATAGCGCAGTTCAATGACCTCGCGGCATGGTTCTCCAAGACGGTCAAGGGCCTCATGGATCAATCCGACACGTTCAGCATTGAGCAACGCCAAATCAGGCCCCGGCTTGGGGCTTGGCGGGTCGAGGACAAGCCCCGTCTCGGGGTCCTCGGCTTGCAAGGACAAATTGGGCTGACCGCCGCCGCGTTTGGCGGCCTGCTGGCGTTGGCGATAATCACGCGCCTTATTGGCGGCTATCCGAAACAGCCAGGTCTGAAACTGGCTGCCGCCTTGAAATGACTCGATACTCTTGATTACCGACAGGAAGGTCTCCTGGCAAATCTCCTCGACGTCTTCGCGGGTGAAATCATGGCTCAACTGGAAAAGGAATCGTCCAGCAGCCGCATAATGCAGGTTGAACAATTCGTCCCAGGCCGCCGGTTCACCCCGGCGGCAGCGCGCAAGCAAAGTGGGCTCTGCGTCCAGTGCCATGCTCCAAAGAGTTTAGAGCAGGCGCAGGGAGGAGGGAAGAAGGAAGGAGGAGGGATGAAGGAAGGAGGGATGAAAGGCAACCCAACTGAGACGACCTAAGACAACAATTCTGTGCCCTTCATCCCTCATCCTTCATTCCTCATCCTTATCCTCTCAAACCCCTTCCTCGCGGCGCCTATGGTCTTCTCGATGTCCGCTTCGGTGTGCGCTGTTGAAAGAAAACCGGCTTCGAATTGGGATGGGGCCAGGTAAATCCCTTGCTCGAGCATCGCATGGAAATATTTCTTGAATCGCTCACGGTCACTGTTCATAGCTTCGGCCAGATTGTGGACGGGTTGGGCGGTGAAATAGGCGCAAAACATGGAGCCACAACGGTTGAATTGGACGGGGACCCCGACAGCGCGCGCTGCCTCCGTCATCCCGGCTTCCAATATCGCGCCCAGTTTCTCTAGTTTTGCATAAGCATTTCCTAAGGATAATTCCTCGAGCGCCGCAATTCCGGCGGCCATCGCCAGCGGATTGCCGCTCAAGGTGCCTGCCTGGTAAACCGGCCCCAGGGGGGCGAGGAAATCCATAATCTCAGCTCGCCCCCCAAAAGCGCCCACCGGCAAGCCGCCTCCAATGACCTTCCCAAAGCAGCTCAGGTCGGGCGTGATGCCGAAGCGCTCCTGGGCCCCTCCGGGGGCAAGGCGAAACCCGGTCATGACTTCATCAAAAATCAGCAACGCCCCGTCCGTGCGAGTAATCTCTCGCAGAAATTCCAGGTAGCCGGGTTGAGGCAAATAGAGACCGGCGTTGCCGGGGACCGGCTCAACGATAATCCCGGCGATTTGGCTCCGGTTCGCCGCAAAAGCCGCCGAGACGGCCTCCGGCGCGTTGTAGGGCAACACGACTGTGTGTTGAGTAAAGGCAGCCGGAACCCCCGCGCTGTCCGGAGCGCCAAACGTGAGCGCGCCGGACCCGGCCTTGACCAGGAGCGAATCGGCATGACCGTGATAGCAGCCCTCGAATTTGATAATTTTGTCGCGACGTGTAAAGCCGCGCGCCAGGCGAATAGCGGACATGGTGGCTTCGGTGCCCGAATTGCACATGCGCACTTTCTGCACGCTGGGCACCAACGAGCAGATCCGCCTGGCCATTTCCACCTCCAACGCATTTGGAATTCCAAAGCTGGTGCCCTTTTGGGCTGCCTGCTGAACGGCCCGGATAATGCCCGGGTGAGCATGCCCCAGTATCGCAGGACCCCAGGTGCCCACATAATCGATGTACTCATTGCCATCCACGTCCCAGATATGGGCCCCTTGGGCTTTCTCTGCAAAAAATGGTGTGCCGCCAACCGCGCGAAACGCGCGCACAGGCGAATTAACCCCTCCGGGAATATATCTCAATGCCTCAGAGAAAAGCCGTTCCGATTTTGTCCGTAAAATCATGCCTATCCAGGATGAGAAATTGAGCGTCAATTATGAAGCAGAAACCACTATTCCACCATCGGGGATTCATACCCGCCCAATTTTCTTTCCTTCGCGCAAAAATCCCTTATATTCCACAGGCTCGATAGTCACGGCGGACCGGCGCTCCCGGCTTAGGACCTGCAGCGCGGAGCGCGGGTCTGTGCGGAGATGTGGCAACCCCTCTCTGGTGCAGGGACTCTCCGCATTCCTAGCCGGCGAAGGACTTGGCCCCGGCCAGATAGGTTGCAGATTAAAAAATGGACGCAGCGCACATTAGAAATTTCAGCATTATTGCCCATATCGATCATGGGAAAACGACCCTTTCGGACCGGTTGTTGCACCGAACCGGGACGATCTCGACCCGGGACATGGAGGATCAGTTGCTCGACTCGATGGACCTGGAAAAGGAGCGCGGCATTACCATCAAAGCCCACCCCGTGACGATGCTCTATAAGGCCAAGAGCGGCGAGGTGTACGAGCTGAACCTCATCGACACGCCTGGACACGTTGATTTTTCCTACGAAGTCTCTCGCAGCCTCAGCGCGTGTGAGGGGGCCTTGCTCATCATTGATGCCGCACAGGGCGTCGAGGCCCAAACTGTTGCCAACGTACACCTGGCGATGAAGCAAAACCTCGCCATCATCCCGGTTATCAACAAAATCGATCTGCCCCACGCCAATGTCCCCCAAACCAAACAGCAATTGGAAGACATCCTGGCCATTTCGGGCGAATCAGCCATCCTGGCCAGCGCCAAAGAAGGCATCGGCATCGACGAGATTCTTGAAGCCATCGTCGCCCGGATTCCAGCGCCGAAACCCACGGGCGCCGTTTCGCTTCAGGCCCTCGGGTTCGATTCCTATTTCGACACTTACAAAGGCGTGGTTACCCATGTCCGTGTCTTTAATGGCGAGTTGAAGCCGGGTCTCCAGGTCCAATTGTTTCACTCGGGCAAGAATGTCGAGGTCAAAGAGGTCGGCAGTTTCAATCCCAAGCCCTATGTGCGAGACCGGCTGGAGGTGGGCGAGACCGGCTACATGACCGCCAACATCAAGAGCCCGCAGGAAGTCAAGATGGGCGACACTATCACCGACGCCCGCCATCCGGCCCCGGCCTTGCCTGGTTTCAAAGAAATCCATCCGATGGTTTTTAGCGGCATCTACCCGATCAACACCGCCGATTACGAGCATCTCAAGGCCAACCTTGCCAAGCTCCAGTTGAACGACTCGGCCTTTGTCTTTCAGCCCGAGACATCCGTTGCCCTCGGATTCGGTTTTCGCTGCGGGTTCCTGGGCCTGTTGCACCTGGAAATTGTCCAGGAACGGCTGCGCCGCGAGTACGGCATGGACATCATCGCCACTTACCCCAGCGTCATTTACAGGGTAACGCTCACCGACGGCACAGTGAAGGATGTGGATAACCCGGCCTACTTGCCCGAACCCACATTCATCCAAAAAATCGAAGAGCCGATGGTAAAGGCTTTTGTGATCTGCCCAAACGAGTACATCGGCGACATGATGGCCTTAATTTCTGAAAAGCGCGGCACGATTGATCACACCGAGACCATCGACTCGCGCCGCGTGATGCTGACCGGCCTCATCCCATTGAACGAAATCCTCATCGATTTCCATGACCGCATCAAGAGCATCACCCGCGGTTACGGCTCGATGGACTACGAACACGCCGGCTACCAGCAGTCCGACATGGTCAAGCTCGATATGCTCGTCAATAGCGAGGCCGTCGATGCTTTTTCCTGCATTGTGCACCGGGAAAAGGCGGAGGGCAGGGGACGGGCCCTGGCTGCCAAGCTCAAGGAAGTCATTCCCCGCCAGCAATACGCCGTGGCCATTCAAGCCGCTATTGGGGGAAAAATCGTTGCGCGCGAAACTGTGGGCGCGTTGCGCAAGGATGTCACTGCCAAATGTTACGGCGGCGACATCACTCGCAAACGCAAATTGCTCGAAAAACAAAAGGAAGGAAAGAAACGGATGAAATCCTTCGGCTCGGTGAGCATTCCGCAAGAGGCATTTATCGAGGTGCTCAAGACATGACGGTGAGTCGCGCCCGCTGGGGCTTTCTTTTTGGAAATAAAGTATGTCAAAAGCTGAAAATCGCAAAGGTCCTGGCCTAAAACCTTCAGCGCCGGCCGCAGCGCCGGCCGGCAGTAGCGGCGCCCAAGAGCGGCCTCGTCGTTCCTGGGTGGCTCGTTGGTTTGCATCGGGCGCTGTGCGCGAGGCAACCGCCATGCGCAACCATGTCAAAAAGCTCCTCAACCATCAGCGCGATATCCTTTCACCGCAGGCTCGCGCGGCATTGCAGGGCGCCATGGACGATATCGGCACGGCCATCACTGCCGGGGCCGATAAAGCGGCCCTGGAAAAGCAGATGGAGAACCTCGAAAACTCGGCCAATAAATGGCTCAAGCCCTATCCAAACGCGGCTTGGCGCGAGAATATCGAGGTGCTTCTGGTCGCCCTCACAGTGGCCATGGGTATTCGGACCTTTTTCCTGCAGCCATTCAAAATCCCTACCGGTTCGATGCAGCCGACCCTCTACGGCGTCACTTCCGTGCCCGATTACAGCCAGGGTCCCGAAAGTCCCTTGGCAAACCCGCTGGATGTAAATTTTGAAATCCCCACAGGGTGGCAACGGGTCCGGGACTGGTTTGCCGGGGTCAGCTATCTGGATGTTCGAGCCGAAGCCGACGGACCACTCGAACGCATCGAGCCGCCGTTCAAATTCCTTATCTTTAACATTGTCCAAACCATCCAGGTCGGGGGCGTCGAGCAACGCATCTGGTTTCCTCCCGATTATGGCGGCTCAACCCTGGACAAGCGCGCCGGGTTGTATCTCAACCCAACCAAGGTCTATCGAAAAGGAGAGGAGATCGTCCGCCTGCGAATCGTCAACGGCGACCATCTCTTCGTCGATCGGTTCACCTACAACTTCCGCCCTCCGCAGCGCGGCGAAATCATCGTGTTTGAAACGCGCGGCATCCAGGGCCTGCATCAGGACCAGTTTTATATTAAACGGCTCAATGGTTTGGGTGGCGAAACATTGTCTTTGCACCAGGATTATGAAGTCAGCAACGTGCCTGGCATGGGCACCGTCCCGGTCGGCAATTTGGTCGTTAATGGAAAGCAAATTACCGCCGCGACTCCGCATTACGAGGACGTTTATTCTTTTTACGGCGCGGGCCGCTACTCGAAGGTGCTCCCGTTTAAAGAAAACCACTATTACGGCCATGCCATGATTGGCAACATGGCGCCCGGTCATGAGTTCACGGTCGCTCAGCATCGTCTCTTCGTCATGGGCGACAATACCATGAACAGCCTGGATTCGAGGTATTGGGGCGATTTCCCCGAGACGCACGTCATTGGCCGGTCTTTCTTTGTCTATTGGCCCATTACCGAGCGCTTCGGCTGGGGCTACCATTGACTAATAATCTTGCGTCTTCCAAGGGCGCAGATCACCTTGCCGGCACGTCTCAAACGACTTATTCACCCATGTTGACCGCCAAAAATCGAGAGAGCTTCCCGCCCCTGCAAGCCCATAGCCGGGTGCATCGACAGCGGGCGGCTTTCGTTACCTTCCTTCTCGCCGCCCTCTGGGTCTGCGCCATGAGACCCCAGCGGGCGCAGGCGGAATCGGCGGCATCATCTGAGCCGGTGAAGGTCCTATTTGACACCGATATCGGCAACGATGTGGATGATGTCCTGGCGCTTTGCATGCTCCATAGCCTGCAAACGCGAGCCGCCTGCCAATTACTTGCAGTCACCATTACCAAACCAGACGAGTTGGCTGGCCCATTTGTGGATGCGATTGACACCTTTTATGGCCGTCCAGGAATTCCCATCGGTTTCACGCGCTCGGGCCTCAAAAATGAGCCCAGCAAATTCCTGGGACTTGCCGATACCACGGACAACGGAAAGCCGCGCTACCCTCACAAGTTGAAGCGCAGCTCGGATGCCCCCAGGGCAACCGATTTATTGCGCAAAGTCCTGAGCCAACAACCGGATGGCTCGGTGGTCATCGTGCAGGTCGGCTATTTCTCGAATCTGGCGGCATTGCTCAGAACTCAACCTGATAAGTGGTCCCCGCTCACTGGTCCTGAACTGGCGCGCCAGAAGGTCCGATTGCTTTCTGTGATGGCCGGGGCTTTCCGGCCAATTGGTGACAATCAGCATTACCTCGAATACAACGTGACGCAGGACCTCCCGGCCACCAAACAAGTCGCCCGAGCCTGGCCCACGCCCATCGTCTGGAGTGGATTTGAGATAGGCATTGCAGTGCCCTTTCCCGCAGTCAGCATCGAGCGGGATTTTCGTTACGTCCCGCACCATCCAGCGGCCGAGGCCTATTGCCTGTACAATCCTCCGCCTCACGAACGACCCACCTGGGACCTTACCAGCACATTATTCGCGGTCTATGAGGACGGCGGATACTTTGGCCTCTCCGCCCCCGGCCAGGTTACAGTCGAGCCGGACGGGTTCACCCGGTTCACCGAAGCGCCTCAGGGACGAGACCGGTTTTTGACGCTCAATCAAATCCAGGCGCCCCGCGTGCGGGAAGCCCTTGTGCAATTAGCCAGTCAGCCGCCTTGTAAGACCCAAAAATAATCTCCACTGCATTCCTGTGCAGAATCATGCCCTCTCGCTCCAGAGTGGTTGTCGTCGGTTCGCTCAATGTTGATTACATTGCGCGTGTGACAAGGTTGCCGGCTGCGGGCGAAACCGTGGCCGCTTCGAGCCTGGTCCGCCGGTTTGGCGGAAAGGGCGCGAATCAGGCCGTTGCGGCCGCGCGGCAGGGGGCGCGGGTTGTTCTCATCGGGTGTGTAGGGGCCGATGATGAGGGGCGGGCATATCTCAAACGCCTGCGGAACGAGCGCATTGATGCCAGAGGGGTCTCGGTGGCAATCGGCCAGCATACCGGCTTGGCGCTGATCGCAGTGGATGATTCGGCTGAGAATAGCATCGTAGTCTCTTCAGGCGCGAACGCTGAGCTAAAGCCAAAAGCTGTCGAGGGGCAGAGGGACCTCATCTCGTCATCCGGCATCCTGTTATTGCAATTCGAGGTCCCATTGCCTTCGGTCTTTGCCGCCATCCAGATTGCCAACCGCTCGAATGTGCCCGTGGTGCTCAATCCTTCCCCGCTGCGCAAAGACTTTCCTTGGGGCCAATACCGTTTGGATACGCTCATCACGAATGATTCCGAAGCGGAGGCTATCTTCAACATCGAGGACTTGGAGCACGAACGCCGCTGGCCGGCGCGATTGAAACGACGCGGCATTGAAACCCTGATAGTCACCCGCGGCGAACGGCCTACCCTTTGCATTACTTGTTCAGAAATCACGCGAGTGCCTGCGCTCTTTGTAAAGCCCGTGGATACCGTCGGGGCAGGGGATGCCTTTGCTGGGGCTTATGTGGCGGCCCGCGCTGAAAGCCTGGAATTGCCTGGCGCTGTCCGCAGGGCAAATTGCGCCGGGGGACTGGCGACGCTTAAGCGGGGCGCTCAAGAATCCATTCCTGGCCGGCCGGCTACCGATAAAGCCCTTCGCCACCTGCCATGAGCGACCACGCAAATACAACTCGCTTCGGGCCGGGATGCTCAGCGCTCCTGACCGATCTCTATGAGATTACGATGGCCTGTGGTTATTGGAAGGCAGGTCTTACGGAGGTCGAGGCGGCATTCCATCTGTCCTTCCGCGAGGCGCCTTTCCACGGCGGGTTCACCATCGCGTGCGGTTTGGCTGCGGCTGTGGAATTCCTGCGCTCCTTTCATTTCGAACCCGCAGACGTGGCTTACCTGGGCACACTCTTGGGCCATGACGGCAAGCCCTTGTTCGAGCGCGGCTTTTTGGAGTATCTCGCCAAGCTGCGCTTTACCTGCGACGTGGATGCGGTGCTGGAGGGGACGATTGTTTTTCCGCAGGAACCGCTGTTGCGTGTGACGGGGCCGATCCTCCAGGCCCAGGTCGTCGAGACGGCGCTGCTGAATTTTTTAAATTTTGAATCGCTGATTGCCACCAAGGCCGCCCGGATTTGTCTCGCCGCGCGGGGCGAGCCGGTTATCGAATTTGGTTTGCGCCGTGCCCAGGGCCCGAATGGGGGGCTGACCGCCAGCCGCGCTGCGTACATCGGTGGATGCGCGGGCACGTCAAATTTGCTCGCTGGCAAGATGTATGGGATACCGGTCTCCGGCACGCACGCGCACAGTTGGGTGATGGCTTTTGGCGACGAGCGCGAAGCCTTCACGGCCTATGCCCGGGCCATGCCGAACAATTGCATTCTCCTGGTGGACACCTACGACTCGCTGGAAGGGGTGCGTCACGCCGTGGCAGTGGGCAAAGAATTGCGCAGCCAGGGCCACGACTTGCTTGGAATTCGGTTGGACTCGGGCGATTTGGCCTTTCTAAGCATCGAAGCGCGCAAAATCCTGGATGAGGCGGGATTCACCAAGACGGCCATCCTTGGCAGCAACGACCTGGACGAGCACATCATATACAGCCTGAAGGACCAAGACGCGGCCATTACCCTTTGGGGAGTCGGCACCCGCCTGGTGACCGCCTACGAGCAACCGGCCCTGGGCGGTGTGTACAAACTCTCTGCCATCCGCAAGCCGGGCGCTGCCTGGGAACCCAAAGTCAAACTCTCGGAGCAGGCCGCCAAAATCACCAACCCCGGTATCCTTCAGGTCCGCCGCTTTCTCACTGACCAGGGATTTGCCGGAGACGCCATTTATGACCTCAGCAGCCGGTTGCCTTCCAACTTTACCATCGTCGATCCGCTCGACCCGACCCGCCGCAAACATTTCGCGCCCGAGACCTCCAGTGAAGATTTGCTGGCGCCGATCTTTCGAGGTGGCAATCTGGTTTATGCGTTTCCCGGCTTGGAGCAGACGCGCGCGCGGGTGCAACAGCAACTGAGCAAACTGCACGCTGGCATCAAACGTTTGGTTAACCCGCATCAATATCCGGCTGGACTCGAGTTAAGCCTGCATGAGCTCAAAACCAGGCTGGTCCTGCGGGCCCGGGGCGAAACCGAATCATAAACATGACCTCCACTATCATTGTAGCCGCAGGCAAGGGGATGCGGATGGGGCCGAATGTGGACAAGATTTTCCTCGAAATCAACGGCCTGCCCGTCGTGGCGCATACCTGGCGCCGTTTTGATCGAAGCCAGTGCATTGATGAAATCGTCCTGGTCATCCGCCAGGGAATGGACAACGCCTTTACCGAGCTGGCTCGTCAGTTGGATTGCAAGAAACCATTTCGGCTCGTGAGGGGTGGGCCGGAGCGGCAGGACTCCGTTTGGAACGGTTTGGCCGGATTAAATCCTCGAGCGGAAATCGTGGCTATCCAGGACGCCGCCCGGCCATGTATAACCGAAGCGCTCATTGCCGCGACGGTTCAGGCAGCCCAGCAAGGCGGGGCGGCTGTAGCCGCTCAGTCCATTACCGACACCATTAAAGAATCCAATGATGGCAAGTTGGTCCAACGCACGCTCGATCGCTCCCGTTTGTGGGCTGTGCAAACCCCTCAAACCTTTCGCGTGGACATAATCCGCCGCGCATTAGAGGAAGTACGGAACCGGGGAATTCTGGTCACCGACGACACCGCAGCATGTGAGTTGATCGGCCAACCGGTCCTGCTGGTCCCCAGCGTCCTACCCAATCCCAAAGTCACGCGGCCCGAGGATTTGGATTATGTGGAGCTGCTGCTGAAGCGGTTGCAACCTTAGCCGGCTGGCCGGGTCCGCGCCAAGCGTCTTGGACTATGCCAGTCCTGGCGCTTTGGGTCTGACCTTGCGCCCAAGATTGCATTCACATTTCAACCGGCATTTGAGCGGCAGGGTAAGGTGATAACGGAAGGATAACCACCCCTCACCAACTCGGGTTCGCGGGTCCCAAATACCCTTTGTCCCGCCCTCCTGTAGAGGATAGATTGTGGTTCGCTGATGAGCAGTGATGTCACCGATGTTTTAGCAGGGCAGGGCAGCCCCGGCCCGGAGTGCAGCCCGGGCCAAGGCTGCCCCAAAGGGTTGCGCCTTCCCGAGTTGCTGGCCCCTGCCGGCGACTGGGAATGCGCCCGGGCTGCCGTTGAAAACGGCGCCGACGCCATCTACTTCGGCCTCGAGAGGTTCAATGCCCGGATGCGGGCGGCCAATTTTACCGAAGCAGACCTGCCCAAGCTCATGGAATTCCTGCATCAGCGTGGCGTCAAGGGCTACGTCACATTCAACACGCTCGTGTTCGAGAACGAAATGGCCGTTGCCGAACAGTATGCGCGCTCGATCATCGCGGCTGGGGCGGATGCTGCTATCGTGCAGGATGTTGGAATCTGCCGATTGATGCGCGCCCTTTCATCCGATTTCCCCATTCACGTCTCGACCCAGATGACCGTCACCAGCGCTGCCGGCATCGAGTTTGCCCGCCAGCTCGGGTGCAACCTCGTCGTCCTGGCCCGGGAATGTTCGCTGAAAGAGATCGCGCAGCTAACGGGTGCGGCATTGGCTGTGCCTAACGAAAGCGCCCTCCCCATCGAGGTGTTCGTTCACGGAGCACTCTGCGTCGCTTACTCGGGGCAATGCCTCACCAGCGAGGCGTTGGGCGGGCGTTCAGCCAACCGCGGCGAATGCGCCCAGGCCTGCCGGATGCCTTACGAGTTAATCGCCGATGGCAAACCGGTTGCGCTGGGAGACCGGAAATATCTCCTCAGTCCGCAGGACCTTGCGGGACTCGAACTTCTCCCGGAACTGGCCCGCCTTGGTGTCGCCTCGCTGAAAATCGAGGGCCGGCTGAAGAGCCCGGAATATGTAGCCAACATTACCCGAATATACCGCGAGGCATTGGATCAATTGTGCGAGAAGACGGCCACCAGCGACTCAGGAACCAACGCGCGGAATTCGAGCCGCCGTTACAAGATGGAGATGGCCTTCTCGCGCGGCCTTTATACCGGCTGGTTCGGCGGAATCAATAACCAGCAACTCGTCCATGGACGCTTCGGCAAAAAGCGCGGAGTTTACCTGGGCCAAGTCCTCGATGTCCATAACGAGACCGTCCTAGTCCGGCTGGAAGGACCTCTCAAACCCGGCGACGGCGTTGTCTTCGACGCGGGCAAACCTGAGCACGCTGAAGAAGGCGGGCGCGTCTATGGTGTAAAGGCGCGGAATGGCGCTTCCGGCGCGCCGATGGCCTCCCTCACGTTCGGGCGGGGCGACATTAATTTCGCGCGGGTCCAGCCTGGGGATAAATTGTGGAAGACCAGCGACCCTGCGCTAGAACGCAGCCTTCGGCAAAGTTTTGAAGGAAAAACACCAAAGTTCGCGCGACCCGTTTCGATTCAAGTCTATGGCAAAATTGGCGAACCGCTGATTTTGATTGTGCGGGATGAATTGGGGCACGTGGCGCGCATGGAATCGCAGATGCCGTTAGTCAAGGCAGAGCAACAGCCCCTCACAACCGAACGGTTCAGCGCGCAACTGGGCCGGTTGGGAGGCACTCCCTTTGAATTGGGGGCGCTGCAAAACCTGCTCGAAGGCCCGGCGCTCGTTCCGCTAAGCGAGCTTAACCGCTTGCGGCGCGAGATGGTCGAGCGGCTGTCGGCTTTGCGAGCGCAACCATTGCGATGGAGTTTGAAAGCACGTTTTACCAATGGATTGTCGCCCTCCTCCTCGTTCTCGATTTTCCAGGGCTTTCGGGAGCCAGAACGAGGCAGTGGCGCGCAGTTGATTGTTTTGGTTCGGAACCTTTCCCAGTTGGATGCGGCGCTTGGTTGCGGCATCGAAACCGTTTATTGCGAGTTCGAGGACCCGAAGAAATATCGTGAAGCCGTGCTACTTTTCCGCTGCGCGCCAAACCGCTCTCCGCACTCGACGATTTGGGTTGCGCCACCGCGCATTTTCAAGTCGGGCGAGGAGTGGGTTCTCAAGCAAGTCCGCTCGTGCGAAGCGGACGGTTACCTGCTGCGCAATTATGATCATCTTAGTTTCTTCAAGAGCGACCGGCGCATAGGGGATTATTCGTTTAATGTCGCCAACTCTCTTGCTGCCGATTACTTCAAAAGCAAGTTCGGCCTTGAACGGCTCACGCCCTCTTACGATTTGAACTTCACGCAGTTGGAGGCCCTGCTGCGAGCCGCGCCACCCGAATGGTTCGAGGTCACCATTCACCAGCATATCCCCATGTTTCACATGGAGCATTGCGTCTTTTGCGCCTTCCTTTCCAAAGGAACGGATTTTACCAATTGCGGACGGCCCTGTGATCGGCATGACGTAAAACTGCGTGACCGCGCGGGGACCGAGCATCCCATTAAGGCCGATGCAGGCTGCCGCAATACAGTATTCAATTCCATGGCCCAAACCGGCGCCGAATACGTCACGCGGATGCGGGAACTCGGTGTGCGGCATTTCCGCATGGAATTTCTCAATGAAACACCGCTCCAGGTGACGCAAACCATCGGCAAGTACCGCCAATTGATCGAGGGCGAAATCACAGGCAGCCAGCTCTGGCGCGAACTCAAATTATTCAACCAGCTCGGCGTCACCCGCGGCCAAATGGCCGGGAAAGGGCCATAACTCCGGGCGGCCTATGACATCCAGCTCAATTATTCGGGACTATTGCCTTTTGTAATTTAGGGCAAAGCCATCAGACGAATTTATCGAAGTTTAATGCGGCTTTTAATTGCTTATTATTCTCCTCGTTAAGAATCTTGTTGTTCCACCAGGCGTAACCCCACCCCGCATTGCATGAAAATGCAATTTTAGTGGCTGTTGAAAGGTCATCAACCTCTTCAGGAAAGATTCCGTATCTGGTCTTACAAACGTTTCTTCCTGCTTTAAGAGTGTCAACAAAGTAAGCAGCGAGACAATCGGCGGCTACAGCGGGTTCGTTCAGTTTATCCGGGTCTTCAACCAAATCAACTCCGGTCAGTTTGGAATACCTTTCATAAAGTGATTTATAAGTTATCCCATTAAACCCGCGCCCGCGGTATTTATAACCGTCCCCGTATTGCGTATTCCCGTTTTTACCGCCGTAGATAGCTTCGTAGAAGGCGACATCATCGCGCTTTAAAGCATCAAGAGCCGCTTCAGAAGCGGGGAGCCTTGCCCCAAATAGAGCGCGCAGCCGTGGATTGGGGGTATTTCTATAGCTATATTCATTTCTTGGACGAAACCCCCCTTCGGTAGAAACCACACTTAAAATCCCTACCCGAAGAAACCGGTTGGAAATTCCAAATTTAATTAAAGACTTGATTATCAAAGCTCTTGCATTGGCTTCATTCGAGGCGAGGACTTTGGGCAGACCGCGAACCGGGACTCGGACCAGGTTGACAGGCTCAGCGTAGGGCGACCCATAATAAAGCCCATACAACCTGGAACTCCTCAACCGCTCGGCACTGATGGTAAGCAACCTGCGGTCCGAGCTGATTTGGTAGTCTCCAATTATTGCTGGGTCGTTGACGAACGGATTGAACCCAGTGACCGGGTCAGTCCAGCCATCGACGTAAAGGGAAGTGACGTCCAATCTGCCAGTGCCGATGCGCCCATTCCACAGGGGGCCGGGCGGTCCTCCACCCCATAGGCCAATCTGAAACATGCCGGCGGTGGGAATCTTGAAGGTGGATACCGGCGCATTGGAAACTGGATCAAAGAAATGTGCCATTTACTCCTGCCGGTAATTTTCCACATTTGACTCCACTTCGGCCTGTCCGGCTGCCCTCTGGGGCCAACCGCGGTCACCACCCCTTCGCCATCCCATACCCGCGAACAAAGCCAATGCACTGGGCCACCTCAGGCGACGAGTTCTCCCAGTGATACTCGTACTCGATGGAGATATTGCCGGTGAACCCCTGGGCCCTTAGCTCTTGCAAGATGCCGGGTATGTCCGAGACGCCGGTGCCGTAGGGCACGTCGTGGGCGCCGGGACCCATCTCGTTGAGGTCCTTGAGATGGCTGCTGATAATGCGCCCTTTGAGAATGCGCAGGCAATCCACTGGCTTCAAGTTCGAGCGCACCCAGTGGCCGGTGTCGGCACAGGACCCGATGCGCGGGTCCCGGTCCTTGACGATCGACAAAATATAATTCGGGTCCCACATGCGGTAGTTGGGGTCGTTGGGCCGTTTGGGGTGATCGTGAAAGCCCACCATAATATCGTATTCCTTCACCAGTTTTTCGATGGTGTCGATCGCATCCACAGACTCGGTGGTGACGGCGCGGAGGCCCATCTTGTGCGCAAATTCAAAAATCTTGCGCGCTTGCGCCTCGTCGCGCGGGATTTCAACAACGCCGTAATTCACCGCTTTGAGGTGATACTTTGCGAGTTGGTCCTTAACCTTCTGGATTGTCTCAGGCGAGGCATTATGGTCCCAGCTTACGGTGGGCTCCTCTTTGCTGAGCTTCTGCCCCGGATAAAACTCGATCACCTTGCCGCCCGTTTGTGCCGTCTTCTCGATGGCCTCGAAGAGGGTGAAGTGATTGAAAGTGTAGGCCTGGCAGCCAATGAAATAGCCGCCGGTCTTGGATTCGTCAGGAATTGCGTTTTCAGCGCGCAAAGCAGAGGCGGGCGCCAGGGCGCCAGCCGCCAGGCAGACACTGAGAGCGCAGGTGGATTTGAGGGATATGTTCATAGAATCGTCGTTTCTGTTTTCTACGCAGGCTGGCTGGGAAAGACAAGCTTTGTATTCACGTTATCAACCTGATATACCGCTGCCATGACTCCTCCGGCGCGCGACGTGCAAATCCACGCGGCACCGCGTTTGGCCACCGGTTACAAATGGTGGGCCTTGTTGATGCTGTGGTTTATTTGCTTCTCCAACTACGCCGATCGCCAGACCATTTTCTCCGTGTTTCCCAAGTTACGAGAGGAGTTTGGATTTAACCTGGTGCAGTTGGGCCTCATCGGCTCGGCTTTTATGTGGCTCTACGCCGCTGGCGCCCCGCTGGCCGGGTTCATCGGAGACCGGTTGCGGCGTAAGGACGTAATTTTGGGCGGCTGCCTTTTCTGGAGTTTCATCACCATGTTGACTGGCCGTTGCGCGACCCTCGGGCAGTTCATTGGCGTGCGCGCGTGCGAGGGGTTGGGGGAAACCTTTTATTTTCCGGCATCCACCTCCCTGCTCAGCGATTATCATGGCCGCACCCGTTCCCGCGCTTTGGGAATCCATAATTCTGGGGTTTATATCGGCACGGTCGCCGGGGGCTGGCTGGGGGCGTGGTTCGCCGTGCGCTTTGGGTGGCGCGCCGGGTTTTATTTCTTCGGCGCTGCCGGCATGATGCTGGCGCTGCTCTTGTGGCGCTTTTTGCGAGAACCCTGCCGCGGTGAGGCCGAACATGATGAAGCCCCTGACACTGCGAGAGACGCGGCGCTTCTCCCTCTCCGATTGAAGGAAATTGGAGCGCTTGTCTTTCGCAAGCCCACTGCTTTGCTGCTGCTGGCGGCGTTCCTTGGGGCTAATTTTGTTGCAGCCATTTTCCTTACCTGGACTCCCACGTTCCTGGTCGAAAAGTTCCACTTCACGCTCACCTCGGCCGGGCTTTCTGGGAGCGCCTTTATCCACCTGGCCAGCGCCGTGAGTGTGCCCTTTGGCGGATGGCTGGCTGATCGCTGGGCGCGGCGGACCAGCGGCGGGCGCATCCTGGTCCAGGCACTTGGACTTCTGGCCGGGGCGATTTGGGTTTTTCTGGTGGGATGGACCACCAGCCCCAAGGTGTTGCTGGCGGCGATGACCCTGTTTGGCCTCTGCAAAGGGTTTTATGACTCGAACATTTTCGCTTCGCTTTTTGACGTGGTCGGGCCCCGGGCCCGCGGCACCGCCGCCGGCATCATGAACACCGTCGGTTGGGGTGGCGGGGCTTTGGGCCCTGTGCTGGTCGGTTGGGTGAGCCTTCACGGCCCTTATCGAACGGAAATGGAAAACATGGGCTGGTCGATCTCTCTCTGCTCGGTGGTGTACCTGGCGTCCGGCATGCTTTTAGTTATCGCTGCCCTGGTTTTTGCCCCCCGCGACGTATTGATAAATGACCGCAGATAACGCGAGGGCGGCGCAATTTGTGGGGTTCGTACCCCATTTAAATCCCTTTTTCATCTCATTAAACTGGGCGCTAGTTCTAAACCAGACTGTGCCATGAAAGCTACCCCTTCTATTCTTGTGGCTGAGGATGACGAAGCCGATCAACTCCTGCTTCGACGGGCCTTTAAGAGAGCGGGCGCACAGGTCCACCTGGACTGGGCCCGCAACGGCTTCGAGGTTATCCAATCCTTGCACGAGAAAGCCCGTCGCGAATGCGATTGGCCGGCTTTGCTCCTGTTGGACCTCAAGATGCCCGCGATGAGCGGTTTCGAGGTCCTTGATTGGCTCGCCTCCGAGCCGGGCCTTCGCCCGGCCAAAGTGGCGGTGTTCAGTTCCTCGTTGGACCCTGAGGACCTGCGCCATGCGAGCCATCTTGGGGTGGACCATTACTTTGTGAAACCTACCGACCAGGCCGAGCTGGTTAGCATTGTCAGGCGCCTTGAAGAGTACTGGTCGGCTCCCATTTTGCGCCCGCACCTGGCGCATATCCCCGCGCCCGAGCATTTTGTCGAGCCGGTTGGAGAGGTTGCGGTCGCCGCTTAATTACAATCTGGACGGCTCCCTCCTCCTCGTCGGCTGTAAAGTTCCTTGTCCGGAATCCCCTCGCGCACACGATGCCTGCGATGCGCGAGGTTGCTGCATTTCTTCATTGAATCCTGGGTGGGTTCTGGTCTATTGGTACGGGAGAAGGACTGGATGAAACAGGCTGACGCCATAGCCGCAGGAACCGAAGCGCTCTCCGAGAGTCAAAAGGGGGCTTTGCTAACGCTGCTTGCAGACGACGACCCTCTCATTTTTAAGAACATCCGCCAAAAAATTCTTTCATTCGGTCCGCCCGTGGCCGAATGGCTAAGGCCGCACACATTAAGCCGGGACCCCGCGTTGCGAAGGCGCGCCCAGGAAATCGTGCTGCGCTTTGACCGCCAGGGCGCCGATAACCGGTTTCTGGCATTCTGCCTCAAACATGGCGAGGAGCTGGATATTGAACAAGGGGGGTGGCTATTGGCCCAAACGCAATATCCTGATATCAACGTCGAGGGGTACCAGGCGCTGCTGGACAGCTACGTCCGAGATTTGCGGCAGCGCCTCGACGGCAACACAGAGCCGACGGAGGTCCTTGGTTGCCTCAATCAATATCTCTTTAACGAACTGAGCTTTGCGGGAGACGAAGAGAATTATTACGACCCGGACAACAGCTATTTAAACCGGGTCCTGGACCGGCGGGCCGGCAATCCGATTAATCTATGCCTGGTGTATCTGCTGCTGGCCCGGCGCTTGCAGTTGCCCATCGTCGGCATTGGCCTTCCGGGCCATTTCATCTGCCGCTATCAGTCCACCGCTGGAGAGATTTATATCGATCCGTTTGATGGCGGAAAACTGATGACCAAGGCTGATTGCGTGCAATATTTGCTTCAGGGCAATTACAGCGTCCGGGATGATTACCTGGCGCCGGTGACCTCGCGCCGCATGCTCTTGCGGATTTGCGGCAATCTGCACCAGATTTATCTCCACCTCGCCCAGGCTGAAACCGCCACGCGGTTCCAACGTTACCTTGTGGCCCTGGCCAGGTGACGGAGAGCACGTTCTCAATCCTGCAAGGCCCGCCATTGCCATCGGGCAATCCAGGGATCGATTCGGACCAGGAGGAAGTAAGCCCACGATTGCTTAAATCGACGCCAGAATGACAATTCTTTCCAATCATTCAGAGTTACTCCGCGAGATTCCTTCAGATTCGCGTTAAAGACTTCGCGCGCCTTTTGCGCGAAGTCTTTGGTTTCAAAACGCACCATGAGCTCGTAATTGATGCTCAGGCTTCGGTGGTCCAGGTTAGCCGAGCCGATGTACACGATACCGTCAATGATGATAAGCTTCGCATGAAGGACCTGAGGCTGATACTCATGGATTTCGACTCCGCCTCTGAGCAAACGACGGTACAGGTTCTGCGCTGCCAGCCTCGAGATCGTTATATCCGATTTGCCTGCCAATATGAGTTGGACACGGCCTCCCTGGCGGATAACGCGCATCAGTTGTCTGCGGATGCGCCAGGAGGGGAGGAAATAGGCAACCATGATTTGCACGGAGCGCGCCCGCCCCAGGTCGGCCCCCAAGGCGCGCCGGATGGGATTGCGCCTCCGGCCCGGTCCGCTCAACAAGACCTGTTCCTGTGGGGTGAGAATGCTTTTTGAGGCCGTGATGGGGCGCAGGCGCATGAACCGCTTATGCTGAAACTCAGCGCGGGCGAACATCTCATCGAACGCCGCAGCGAGCCGGCTGACGAGCGCGCCCTCAATCCGCAGCCCGATATCGCACCAGCCGCAATTCACGCCATCCCCTTCATATTCAGGCGCGATATTGAACCCGCCGACAAAGGCGATGCCTTGGTCGCAGACCAGGAGCTTGCGGTGGTCGCGAATGCCCCAACGATGCAACGAAATCGGGTTGAATTGGCGCACCTCGCCGCCTGCATCGCGCAGCGGCTTCCAAAAACTCTCGGACAATCCGTAGGACCCAAGGCCATCAATCAGCACTTGGACACGCGCGCCTCGCTGCCGGGCGCCGACCAACTTATCAAGGAACCTTTCCCCAAGGGCGCCCGATGCGTAGATGTAAGTTTCAAGGCAAACCGATTCGCGCGCTCTGTCGATGGCCTCGAGCATTGCGCCAAAGAACTCCTCGCCCGTGCAAAGCCAATTGCAGGTCGCATCAGTTGCCTGGGTTGGCATCAATAAAGAGTAAAATGCCCACAAGCACTTGGCAATAGGTCAGGTCAGAAACCGTAATCGGTTAGTGACGGCGGGGCGCTGCCGCCTAAAGGCGGCGTTCCGCGCGTCCGGAACGCCGGCTTCAGCCGGCAGCCCCGCAGTCACTGAGGCATTACCAGAAACCGAAAACGATTTCCATTTCGCTGAATTGAGGCATCTTATTCACGTGCGGTTCATGCTGAAGGTTTTATTTATAATCTGCTTAAACGCGGCAGTGCCGGCGGCACAAGCGGCCCATACTCAGGCGCGCCTGGTCCTTGCGGCTCAGAACGCCCGCCCCGGGGATACTGTGCTGGCTGGGATCGTTCTCCAAATGGACCCAGACTGGCACATTTATTGGAAGAATCCCGGAGATTCCGGCATCGCCACCAAGGTCGAATGGGAGTTGCCCCCTGGGGTTGCCGCCGGACCTGTTCAGTGGCCGGCGCCCCAGAAGCTGGTGGATTCAGTCCTAACGACTTACATTTATAAGAACCAGGCCGTCCTGCTGGCGCTGCTCACATTGTCCTCCAATTTGCCTGCCGGCCCAATCACCATTCGAGCCACGGTGTCATGGCTCGAATGCAAAAGCCTATGCATCCCTGGGAAAGAGGAAGTCCAAGGTGTTCTTAACATTGGGGAACAAACGACCCCCTCGGCGGCTGCCGCCTTGTTAGAACAATGGCAAAACCAAATGCCAAAATCGGGAGACATCCTTGGCCTCCGCGCATGGTGGGAAGCTCCCGCAAAAGGCGATGAGCGCACCCTCCTCATCGAGTGGAACTCCACGGAGCCAGCCAGTGACGCGGACTTTTTCCCAGACAGCAGCGACTCGTTCGGGGTGCAACCTGCGACCCAGCGCGTCCCGGCGCCTCCCGGCGAGATCAGTCTTAGCAAAGTAGTCAAGAAATCGAGCGGTCCATGGCCCGATGTCATTACAGGTGTGCTGGTCCAAACTACCGCCAAAAGCAAATTGGCTTACGACGTTCAAGCCCGTCTTGGGCCGCCCAACGCCTTGGCGGCGGGTTCCAGCGGCACTCCCGAATTTTCCGCCGTTCCTCTGCCGCCCCTTTGGGAGAAGCTCATTTATGCCTTTATAGGCGGGCTTATCCTCAATGTGATGCCGTGCGTGCTGCCGGTAATCGCGCTGAAGATTCTGGGATTCGTGGGCCAGGCCAAAGCCAATCCCGGCTATGCGCGCAAATTAGGATTCATTTACGCCCTGGGCGTGCTGGTTTCATTTCTCATCCTGTCCGTGTTGGTTATCGCCCTTCAAGCAGCGGGACACAAGGCCGGCTGGGGCATCCAGTTTGCAAATCCCTATTTTCTAGTCTTCATGACGACTCTGGTGACCCTGATCGCGTTGAATCTGTTTGGCGTTTTCGAGGTACACTTGGGCGGAGGGACCTTGGATGCGGCGTCGAGATTATCCGGGAAACACGGACCCGCAGGGGCCTTCTTCAACGGGTTGCTGGCCACCGTCCTGGCGACCTCTTGCACCGCGCCCTTTTTAGGCGCCGCCGTAGGGTTCGCTTTTGCCCGGGGTCAAGAGGCGGCGCTAACTGTGCTGGTGTTTCTGACGATTGGGCTTGGTTTGGCCTTCCCCTACGTTCTATTGAGCTGCCAGCCTGCCTGGCTAAGAGGGCTCCCTAAACCAGGGCCTTGGATGGAGCGATTTAAAATCGCCATGGGCTTTCCGATGCTCGCTGCAGCAGTTTGGCTTTACAGCCTGGCCTCGGTGCATTATGGCGAGCGCTCGTGGTGGTTGGCGATATTCCTCGTCATGGTCGCCCTTGCCGCGTGGGTTTACGGAGAATTCGTCCAGCGCCATCGGGCACGGCCAGTTATTGCCATTGCCGCTGTCCTGGTGCTTCTTGTTACGGCTTACTTTTTTGCGTTGGAAAACCACCTCGGGCTGCTCGCGCCAATCGACCTGGCCCGGGCCCAGCCTGGCATCGAGGCAAATGCCCGGGGCGTTGCCTGGCAGACCTGGAGCCCGGCGGCCCTGGCCCGCGCCCGAGCTGAAGGTCGGCCTGTGCTGGTGGATTTTACCGCGCAATGGTGCCTGACCTGCAATACAATCATCAAACCCGCCCTCGAAAGCGCCGCCGTTCGTCAAAAGATTCGCCAGCTTAATGCTGTTGCTTTATTGGGTGATTATACGGGCGTGCCCGATGACATTACTGACGAACTCAAGCGCTATGGCCGCGCCGGAGTGCCCCTGGTCCTGGTTTATCCGAAGGACCCAAACGCCCCGCCGAGCGTTTTGCCCGAAGCCCTTACGCCCGGAATGGTGGTGGCGGCGCTGGATCGCGCGGGGCAATAGCTTCAATCCGCCACAGGCAAAGAAACAAAAAAGGCGCTTCCGCAGCCCGGTTCGGATTGAATCCAGATGCGGCCATTGTGCCGTTCGAGGATGCGTTGGGCGATGGTGAGTCCCAGGCCCTCGCCTTCACCGGCATCGGGGTTGAGGCGATGAAAGATTTCGAAGACCCTGGCCTGGTGCTGGCGGGCGATCCCCATGCCGTTATCGCGCACTTCATAAATTGAGCGGCCGTCTTCAGTCCGGCCAGAGACCGAAATGACCCCGGGCCGCTTCGGCTCGAGGTACTTCAGCGCATTATCCAGCAGGTTGGAAAAGACCTGGTTAACCTGAGTGGCGTCGCCCAGGCAATTGGGCAGGTTATGGATTTGCAACTTCGCCCCGGCTTTCTTTATTTGAAATTCCATCGAGTGGAGGATGGCAGCCATCATCGCGTTCATATCGAGCCGCTCGATGTTCAGGGCCGCGCGCCCGAGCCTCGAGTAACGCAGGAAACCCGAAAGCAAGGCGTCTATCTTGGCTACACCAGCCTGGATATAACCCAGCGCCTCGGGGATGTCCTCCTGTAAGAGAGCATGCAGTTCCGCGTCGGACGTTGCCGGGGGGGAGCCGCGCTTCTGCTGTGCGGCTGGGGCTGCGAGCCCGGAGCCGGCAGGTCCAACTTCGAGCCGCGCCTGAAGGCGCTGGCAAGCCCGCGACAGCTCCTGGCTGAAGCCCTGGATATTGACCAGAGGCGAGCGGAGATCATGCGAAGCGACGTACACAATCGTTTCGAGTTCTTTGTTTTTTTCCGCCAGCGTTTGAGCCAGCTCCGCGAGTTTTGCTTCGGCCTTCTTGCGCTCGGTGATGTCCCGCACAAACCCGGTGAATAACCTGCGATCGGCCAAACGCACCTCGCTCACCGCAAGGTCCATCGGGAACAATTCTCCATTTTTCCTTCGGCCGACTACCTCGCGCCCAATCCCGATGATCTTGGCGTGACCTGTCCGCAAATAATTGTCCAAATAGCCATCATGCCGTTCCCGATCCGGCGAGGGCATCAGCATGCTGACATTGTTTCCGATCACCTCCTCAGCGCGAAATCCGAACGTCTTTTCGGCGGCGGGGTTAATCGATTCGATGATTCCGTGGTCGTCGATGGTAATGATGCCTTCGACTGCCGTCTGCAAGATGGCCCGCAGCCGTTCTTCGGTCCCCTGACTCATCCCGGTATGATCACGCATGCAATCAAAGAATGAGGGATGAGGGAGGAAATGAAAGGATGAGGGATGAGGGGTTCCGCAGTTTATCAGTCATCCTTGATCCTTTGGCGTTAGCAACCACGAATGAACGCCGATGGACGCGAAAGACAGTTGCCCGGCAGTCTTCCGGTTCTTTGTTATTGTCCTACCGCCGGCGTTTCGACCGACAACCTTCGACTAAAGAAATTCGCATTCATTGGCATCCATTCGCGGTTCCCCCAAGATTCGCGCCCTTTATGCGCGTTTTCCCAGCAATTGCGTTCGGTACTCGGTCGGTGAGAGGCCCAGGATTTTTTTGAATACCCGGTTGAAATGCGTCAGGGATTGGAATCCCACCTCGAAGGCGATTTCGCTCACCCGCAGGTTGGGATTGAGCAACAGGTTTTTGGATTTCTCGATGCGCACCCTCGAGAGGTAATCGGTGAAGTTGATCCCGGTTACCTTTTTGAACATCTTGCAAAAATAAAATGTGCTCGTGTTGCAGGCCTTGGCAACATGGCTCAAGCGCAGGTTCTCGGTCTGGTGTTCCTGGATATACTCCTTGGCCCGCGTAATCACCGGCGGTTCGGAATTTTCCTGCTGCACAATGACCTGGTTGCTCAACATTGAGAGGTGCTGGGCGAAGATCGCCAGCAACCGCGTCACTGCTTCATGTTGGCGCGTTGGAACCACGCGCGTGGCAAAATAGGCCTGCCTCAAAGCCTGCGGCTCAATGTTCACGCCCCAATCCGAAATCTGCCGGGCAGTCCTGTCAAATTGGCTCTCCGTCGGCTTCTTGCGAAAGACCTGGCCCGTTTGCAGGAACCCAATTAAGCGGTCTCCTAATCGAACCGGCACGGCGGTATCCGACAACCCATTCGGGCAGGAAACCGTATGCGGCTCGTGGCTGGCCAGTTCCGACAGCTTTTCCTGCACTGACAAACAAGATGCGCAGGCGCGGCTTTTCTCGGAAATCAACGCGCAAAACGGACCCTCGTTGCGCTTGCCGTGATGCGGCAGTTGCCACGTCTCGGCCGGGCGCAATGCCACTGGAAGGCCCGTCGCTTCGGTGAACGCCCGCTCATAATCCTGAAAGATTTTCGAATTGACCAGCGCCTCGATCAAGGCGCGGTCGCCAGAGCCGTTGGGGCGCGCCTTGAATCCGGGCCCCCGAAGCCCGGCCGGCGCGGCGCCAGCCTGCCCCGAACGCGGGGCGGGGATACTGGGAGCCCCGTTGGGCGGGCTAAATGCCAATGCGGTTTCGGAGTCCTGCCTAACATTTGTTGTTTGCACATGAGCAAATTACGATAAGCCGGCAGTCAAGACAATTAGGGTAGTGCCTGATTGTGACTTGGGGGAGAGGCTCAGATGGGCTAAGGGATTCCCTTAGAGCCTGTTTTAGTGCGCCGTGGAAAGGCGCAGAACTCCAGTGGGAGAGTGTTGCGGTGGATAACCATGCCCGACATCGGCTGTGACGAGTACGAGTTCCATTTCTTGACTTGATAGAACTGAGAAATCTTCGTAGAAATGGGGCGTATCAGGCGACGGGCGAGCCGCTCGCACGGGAGTGTTTCTTTTTCCGGCGGCCGGCGGAAGGGAAAGAAAGCGAGGAAATGAATGGAACTTGGGAAAAAGTATCCGAAAGGCAAGTCTGCGGACTCCGCGGCATTGAGGTTCCCTGCATCGCTTGGCGCCGGCTCGGTCCTGCCTTCCCCTGGCGCGAAAGGACCGCGTATTCGGGTTGTTCTTGCCGGGGCGTGCGATGGCACGCGCACGCGCGTTGAGCGGGTAGCAGCCGCTCACGGGTGGCTTTTGCGCGATTACCCGGGCCTGTCCGAAGCCGCGGCGGCCCTCTCCGGTCTGCGCGCCAGCCTGCTACTGCTTGCAAGTTCCCAGGTCCGCCCCACTCGCGGCGGTTTCGGTGAGGTCAAACTCGCGGCGTCCGAGCTCCCGGTTATCATTCTGGGCGAAAGTCGCGTTCCTGCGGAGATTGCGCGGTTCATCGCGGCGGGCGCGGATGGCTACATCGTCGAAACCGCGCCTTGGCAGCATTTTGAGCGCGCCGTTGTGAGCGCGGCTCACGGCAGGGGCTTTCTTTGCAAGCTGGCCCAGGAGGCGCTCGTGCGGCATGTCCAATCCCAGGCAGGCCGCCTGCTCTCCTTTAACCTAAGCCCGCTGGAATGCGCCATCGCTCCGTACCTGCTCCAATCACTGAAGGAAAAAGAAATTGCGGAGCGCATCGGGCTGCGCGATCCCACGCTCCATACGCACCTCAAGCGGCTCTACCACAAACTCAGCGTCCACAACCGCCAAGGCGCCGTAAGGCGGCTTTATTACGGGCGGCTGAACAGCGCGCTAGGGTAAGGGATCGTGCAACAGCAAACTCGGTTCTCGGCTCGGTGTCGTGTGAGCGTGGAGCGTTTGAGCAAGAAGCGTGGGGGCCCAAGTGCTGCAGACACACTCGACGCCCTGACGATCCACACTCCAGCGCGGGCCGCGAATCACAATGTTAAAACCACGCCCTGTAAGCAAAACCGCTGATAGATGGGACGCTAATCTTGTCCTATGGACCGCCTTCTTGCTGCTCCTCTGGTTCGACATCAAAGGGGCCCATAGCGTTACCTGGTTGAAGGCGCTCGTGCTGGTATTCTGGGGCGCCGGGGCATTCGCGCTGGCGCGCCGGTGCGGTTGCGGCGCCTGGGTGGCTTGGCCTGTGGCGCTGGCGGGCCTGCTGGCGCTGCAGTACGTGGACGTCACCACTCCCTCGGTACGGCAACATGACGTAGGCGGGCATCGCGAGTACATTGATCATCTCTCCGCGCGCTTGGCCTTGCCCGGCGTGCAGCAAGGCTGGGAAACCTGGCAACCGCCGCTCTACTATGCCGCTGCCGCGCTCTGGCGCATCCCATTCACACATTACTCCTTTGACGACCCGTTCCGTCCCGTTCAGTTCCTTTCGGCGACCCTGTATCTGGCTACGATTGCTCTCGGGCTGCCTGCTTTCCGCCGCCTGCATCTCAGCGGGGTGGAGGCCGCCGCTGCCCTGGCCGCCCTGGCGCTACTGCCGGGAAACTTGTTCTTCGCCGCCCGGATTAACAATGACGTGCTCCTGCCGTTGCTCGGCGCCGGTGTCATGCTCGCGGCTGCGGAATTCGTCCGCTCGGGCGAAAGGAGCTGGTTGTGGTGGCTGGCGGCGCTGCTGCCCGCCGCGCTCGCCACAAAGGGGTCGTCGCTGGCGATTGCCGGCGGCGCATTGTTACTGGTCTGCTGGTCCGAATGGCGTCGTAGCGGTTGGTTGCTGGCTTTGCAAAAAGCCTACCTGACCGGCCTGCCTGCGGGGCTCTGGCAGCTTTCCTGGTGGATTCGGAATACAATGCAGACCGGCAACCCGCTCTATGTGAACGCCGCCTTGCCGGATTACCTGCGCATCCACACCCCCTCCCTGCAGCGCATCTTCTCGTTCGACCTGCCTGCTTTCATCGGGGGCCGCTTTTATTACGACGCGCCGATGTGGAATTCCTACCCGACGGCGCTGGTCACGAGCCTGCTTTACGATGAGTACGGGATGCAGGAGTATCATTTCCAGTGGTCATTGCTTCTCCGCTGGAGCTGCCTGGGAATGCTGCTCGTGCTCGCCGCCGGCATCCTGGTCCGACCACGGCCTGAACTCAAGCCGGCTTGGTTCGTTTGCCTATACCTGGCAGGGTGCCAGACGGCAATCACAGTCGCCTACGCTCTCCAGTTCCCATTCGCTTGCAACCAGAACGTGCGCTTCTTCGCGCAGGCGTTCGTGCCGTTTGCCTGCCTGTTCGGGCTCGGCGGCGGCCACTTCTGGCAGCGCGCCGGATGGGCCGGCCGGGGCGCCCTCGCTGTCATTGCGTTAGCGGCCCTGCTCGGGCTGGGCGAGGTGTATTCGCGCATGCTCTTTTGACCGAACCTTGCAGGCGCTCCTGCACCGGACGATCGTTTGTGGGTTTATGACGCACACCCAATGGGAACACCGTGCCTGTACCCTAATTTGCCCCGATTCTTGCTTTGCGTTTTAGGCAACATTGCTCGTTAATGAACGCGTGATGGAAACGGAGCAACGCAATGCGCAAGGCCGAGTATCCGATATCCGCGCCATTCGGGTCCCAATAATAGCTGTATGAATCCGAGCACGAAATTGACGCTACCGGAAAGCTTGGAAGGGTATTTCATCAATAGTGCCGTTGCTATTCTGTTTTGCACGGCTAGTCTAAAGCTGTTTGGCATTCTGCGCCCTGTTCCTTACATGGCGTTAACCGATCCCCTTGTCCCCCTCGCAAGCAACAGAATAACCATAGCCTGTGCAGCCTTACTGGAGATGCTGATCGGCTCTCTTTTGCTCGTTAGGCTGCCTGTAGCGTTTAAACTCCGCTCACTGGTCTGGCTTGCTTCGCTCTTCCTGGCGTACAGGGTTGGGCTTTGGCTAGTCGGATATGCCGCACCCTGTCCGTGCCTTGGCGGCCCTTTGGATTGGTTGGGTCTGAGGCCACAGGTGACGGATTGGATCGCGAAGGGAATTATTGCATATCTTTTATCGCTTAGCTGTGGATTTTTAATTCTTGATACTAAATGGCATTTGATACACCAGAGAAGCCGCACTTGAGCGAGGTCGTGGCGATCGCCAGTGCAAACAAATTGAGCTGGGTGGGAGTAGCAATCGGCTGCTGCGTTTCCTGTTGTTGTTGCGCCGTTCAATTCCACCTGGAGGGTGATATCCGGGCAACGATTTTCGGACCCACCGGCGCGTCTCAGCAGACAATTCCTTCGAGATTTTCGGTGTCTGTGTGGCACAATTTGTGGCAGATTCGAGGTTATTTTGCAAATTCCAATTTCACCGTGAGCGGCTGCGATGGGACGAATATATACACCATTCTTTACGACATGGAAAAGGCTGAGGCGTGGTCTCAACGCCCCCGGCCAAGCTGGATTACGCCAGGTTTGTATCCACTGGATGTATCCTGGCAAACCGCTATCCCGTGGCTGGCGTTCGCTTCTACCCCTTACCTCGATCAAAGAACAAACGATACTCTCCCGGGCTGTTGGGGATTGCCAAGAAATGAGGCCGACATGTGGACCTGCGGGAGCGAAGTAAAAAGGTCAATCGAGCCTCCTTTCCTGCCATTGGAAGTGAATTACATCGTTGATCCGGGCTGCCAGAAGAGGGCCGTCACAAACAATAACCTGCTTAGCGCTGTCCCTAACAAAGCAATTGAAACTGCGATTTTTCAATATCCTCCAGGCTTTGCTTACGGCGAATACAAGGTGAAGCGCACAACAAATTGGAACGGGCTCGTGCTGCCATCCGAGTTTGAGGTCAGACGATACTACCCAAGATATACTCCTCGCGCTGTTTATCTTGGCCCGGCGCTTGTCGTCCTCTTCGAAGGGAAAACCAGGACTGTAACTCGCGCCTCGGAGGAGGAGGTGGTGCCTAAATCCGATCGTCCAATTTCAATTGCCGACTTTCGATTTTCCAAGCGTGATGTCGGGGTTGATTTCATAGGTTACGTAAGCACCGACGGGTCCTGGCCCTCCCAAAGCGACAAGAGGTTGGCGGATCTCTTTCGCGCCAAAGTGGCCAGTTCAACCGAAAGCGTGAAATATTTCCTGAAACGAAAGCGAGCCGGTAGTGCTTCTTCCACTGCGCGGGCTGCCGGGCTATTAGTGATCGCCTGTGTATTACTGTTTCCTTTGGCCTGTTTCGCATTAAACAAAATGAGAACAAAACCACTAACGAAAGGATGAACTAAATGAGGTCATTAACATGCTCGCCATTGTTAAGAATGGCGTTAATAGTGTGCGCCTTGCTCAGCCTGCCTGTTTTTGCAGGGTATGATTGCTATACGAAGCCAAACACGACATCTGGAAATCCCTGTATCATATCTGGAACCAGTTGCATACTGCCTCCTCCACCTCCGGCTGTCGGCTGCTTTCAGACAATCTACACCGGCTGCATGTACTGTGATGACGGCAGCAAACCCTCTTGTCCGCCTCCTAGCGGAACCACGTGTTCATTTGCAAACCAAGCCGGCTCTTGTGGCTGGGTTGTTGTAAAGCCAGTGCCTCCTTCTAACTACGCTGTAAGCTTGTGCGAGTGCACAGGCTGGACAACGACAAGCGCGGGGACTTATACAAACCCCTGTATGTGACCGAGGTACCAGAGAAATGTGAATCTGAGGAACCACTAATCTATAATCAATGGTAAATTATGAAACAGAACGTTCTCCTAACTGTATTGGTCGCGGCAATTTCAACGGGCTTTCTGATCGATGTTGGTTATGCCGACGGATGTGGGTCTTACCCAAATTGCGTAATCGGACCCTGGAGCACCCCCGCATGCCCTAATTGCACCTCCTCAAGAACGATCACGGATGCGGGCTGTTGGGGACCAGCAACTCCGCAGGAAAATTGCGTCTCGGCATCGGTGCCCACATTTGCAGACATGCTCTGCGTAGGCACCTCGTGCGCCTGGAATACCGCAAATCTTGAAGATTACCAAACTGCCCACGTTGACGGGCCCCCTTGCTACTAACCCCGCCAGGTCGGAACGGGCGCAGAGGAGGTCTCATCCCACTCTTGGCTGCCCGTTTCTGACGAGGGAGCCCCAGAGTGTGGAGGGCGGCCATCCGGAGAACTAATTAGCAGACGATGATGAAGGCAAACCTGAGGTGCCTGAGGCACACGTGGCTGGAACCCTGGTTGATTATGCTCATCGGCGCACACCTGCCAAGTAGAATAGTTCCTGCTCCGTTGGGTATGGACGGCATCGTCGGTGCGATAGAGATTCAACGCACTAACCAGAGAGCATGGAAAGTCGCCTTTGATCTGACCACGACTTACTTTCTCAGCAATTCGCTGATTTCCAAGTTGGGCGAAGATTTGGCCAATCCCTCGCACCGTACAAACCTGGCGTATCAGTTGCAGATGATCCGCTCCGGGAATTTCCCTACCGAAAGAGTGGAAGTCCGCGAAGGCGCGATCAGAGTGTTCGGTGAAGGCGTGTCCATCGAGAACACGTTGATCTCCGTCAGCGGTGCGCGGCCCGGCGAAATGCTAGTGTCCAACAATTTCGAAGTCAGCACCAGAACTTTGTATGTGAGGCAATACTCATATGGCGGGGACCGTGCCAGGTTCGTGCCTGGCGAGGTTGAGATGCGCTCCAAACCACCAAAATCCTTAGGCTTGCCCCATCCAATCGTTCCAGCCGCCTTCGAAAATCTTCTACTTTCACTGACAAACGTGGCGATTGCTGCGGCGGCCAACGGGTTGTTGACGCTCAGCGGCGATGCAATCGGGGAGAAATGTAGCGGGCACTGGGAAATCCTTCTAGATCCCCAATGTAACTTGTTTCCCCGCAGGATTTCTGCAGTCCAGTGCGACGGCTCTCGCGCCACTTGGGACGCAGAACCCGCCTACCGCGATGGCCTGGGATGGGTCCCCGAGAACGCGGAAATGCAGGTCCAGAGCGCTTCCGGAGCCGACCTGTACAAAGAGTTATGGCGTTTCTCCAACTACGGGAGCACTTACAGGTCTCCGGCCTCGCTCGGGAAAATCGACGTTCCGCTGAATTACATCGTAAACGAGTACCGCTATTCGAATGCATTCGCGTACATTATGGGCTATCGTTCCCCAACTGCAAGTGAGCTTCTGCGTATGTCCACGAACAGAGATGCCATATTGATGTATCAGCGCTTGAGTCATTCTCATCGCACAGTCCTCAATCAAAGTCGATCGGGCAGAATTATCGCTGCTTGCGTCGTCTTGGGCCTTCTGTGTCTTCCAGCGCTGTCTTATTTGTGGAACCGAGCGACCTCGTTCCGACACATTCCCAGGTAATGACAAAACTGTTGCGCCGAAGCCTTACTCCACGCGCGAGGAACTATTATATGTCGTCCTGCACAGGCTGAGATCATGCATTCGACAATAACCACTCATTTGCGTGAACGAAAAACTCTGTGCAAAATTTTGTCAGGAAGATTCGGTAGGAGTCGAGAGATATGCGGTGTGAGGGAGGGCGCGAGGAACCTGCCCGTATGGCAAAGCATTGTTGCCAGCAAAATCCTGCTAGCCACAGCGGTGTTGCTCGGACTGTGTTCGGAATTCGATATACAACAGTTTTCTTTTGCTTTTGCACGGTGGCCTCCAACGGGAGATCGGACTTTTGGAAGCCGACTTGCCGCTTGGGACAGCGCGCATTACCTGGTTTTGGCCACCAAAGGATACGAGCCGGGGTCTCCGTCCTGTGCGTTCTACCCCCTCTGGCCCGCGGCGATTCGGGCGGCCTCATGGATTTTCATAAACCCGCTGATTGCTGCCATGATTCTCGGCAATGCAATGTCAGTATTGTCCTTTTGGATGTTTTACAAGTTGGTCGAACGAGATTTTGGGAATAGGGTAGCCGGAGACTCGCTTGTGCTTTTGCTTGCCTTTCCTGGAGCTGTATTTTTTTCGTTTCCATATACCGAGTCGCTTTACTTCATCATGGTAATGGTGTTCTTTTGGGGACTCGCTCGCGAACGGCATTTTTGGGTTTGTATCACTAGCTTTTTGATGCCATTGACAAAAGCGATAGGCGTTTTTGCAGTCGTCCCCCTTGCTTGGCATCTTCATGATCGCAAAAGGGGATTGGGGTACTGGCTGCTTGTTTTGGCACCGTTGCTTGGGTACGCTTCCTACTTTGCCCTTATGTACGCATGGACTGGAAATGCTCTGGATGGTTTTGAGGCTCAAAAGGCATATCCTTACTCGCCCTCTGTCTTGAATATCTTAAATGTGGGTGGTTTCGTTCGGACTTTTCTCCACATAGGCAGTGTGGACGGCATGACTGATTCGGCTCTCGATCGCCTCTTTTTCATTTTTCTAGCGTTGCTCCTGCCTTGGATTTATCGCCGAAACCGCGCATGGTTCCTGTATTCATTAGCAGCGGGCCTCATTCCTGCCGGCACGAGCTGGTTTATGTCTTATAGGCGGTACATAATGGTTTGTTTTCCCGTTTTTATTGTGCTTGCTCAACTCCTTGCAAAGACAAAGCAGCGGTGGATTTTCTGGTACTACGTGGCCTGGTTAGCCGCGTTGCAAGTGTGGGCGGTAAAGGAGTTGGTCAATTTCGGCTGGGCTGGCTGAGGTATGGACGAACATTTTCCCAAGAATTCTGCCGTGAACGCGCTGGCCAATGTTAGCTCGATAGATGGGATGATGAACTCAGCCGTAGATGGGGCGCCGTTCGTCGAGGCTGCGGTGCTCCTGCCTCTGATGTGGCGTATCGACGAGGCGGTGAAGCAGTTTGTGAACTTCAACTGGGCGGGGTGAGGTGAGGGCAAAATGCAGAGTTCAAAGCGCAGGACCGGGGTGCGGTTTCACGCTGATCGAGTTGCTGGTGGTCATTGCGATTATTGGCATCCTGGCGGCGCTGCTCCTGCCGGTGTTGAATCGCGCCAAGGGCAGAGCGCAGGGCGTCTATTGCATGAACAATGGCCACCAAATGATACGGGCCGTTCACCTGTACGCGGCGGATTACAACGACTGGTTGCCGCCCAACCCGGAGCACGGCACCAATTCGAGCTGGGTCGCGGGCACGATGAAAATTCCCGAGCAGGCAACCAACACCCTTTTTCTTACGGACCCCCGTTATGCGAAGCTGGCGCTGTACACGGGAAACAACCCGGGGCTTTACCACTGTCCGGCCGATCATAGCACGGTAATCATCGCCGGTGTGAGCTATCCCCGGGTGCGAACCTTCTCGATGAGCCAGGCGGTGGGGACCAAGCCGCTGCCGCCGCTGTCCGCCGTGGACGCTCCGTGGCTGGACGGCAAGCATCATAACAAGGCGAATGACCCGTGGCGGACGTACGGGAAGTTTGCCGACATGACGGCCCCCGGGCCGGCTGGCCTTTGGGTGTTGCTGGACGAAGACGAGTACAGCATCAACGACGCGCAGTTCGCGGTCTCGATGGCGATGCCGACGGCGTGGGTGGACGTGCCGGGCAGCTATCATAATTTCGCCTGCGGCATCGCCTTTGCTGATGCCCATTCCGAGATTCACAAGTGGACCGATCCGCGGACGGCGGTTGGTGCGAAGATCAAGCGGGCGGGCAGCCGGAACCAGCCCGGGAACAAGGACATCCTGTGGCTGCAGAAGAGGACATCGTCGAACGTGGTGACAGGAGAGCCGTTCTGAATGGGTGAACAAGTGAAGGGTGAAACGTGAAAGCGAAATAGGCGGGCCAGTGGCTGGTGAGGGGCCGGTTGGCCGCGGGGCAGGCTCTGCGGCGGTCGAGGGGCCTGGCGCCGCGCGGTTCTGGGGTCCGGCTCGGCGCAACCTTCTGCTGGCGGCCCTGGCGGTGAAAGCGGCAACGTTTCTCGTGGCGTTGTCAGCCATCGCATTGTTCCCCTCGTTCAACCTGCGCGAATATCATAACGACATCCATTGGCCGCGCGATAGGCCG
>DASYZB010000021.1 GCA_035946615.1 Verrucomicrobiia bacterium | reverse complement strand
CGCATACGGATAGGACCCCTCGGAAAGACTGTGCAGCACCCCGAACCCACTCCCATCCTTTGCAATCCTGAACACCGTCCCGATATTATTGCTCCCGCCCGCGTACGTGGTCCCATACAGCATCCCGTCACTCCCCTCCATTAGCGCCGCCCGAGGCGAACTCCCCAACTGCGCCACCGGCCCAAACGACAGTATCCGCTGGAAGTTCGTTTGGGCATTCGCAAAGGTCTGCCCCATAACCAGGACGAACCAGCCCACGAGCGTTGCCACAAGCAGCGCCAAGCAGGTTCTGCCAATATACGGACGAGAAGGGGCCTGGAAGTTAAAGGCAGGCAACGACATTCCGCCTAACATAAGTGCTGAAGCCGTAATAATGCAACCCGTTGCGATACGAGCGTTTACGGAATCCGCCCCCGCAATTACGGATAACGGTTGGCGTTCCACAGAAGTTGGCAAGCGGTCGCTGATCGTTCTGATTCTGCAGGAAATTGGAGCCTCCCTGCGTCGGCTGCTACGATTTCAAAACGCGTTCTAATGATTCTGCCCTCCCAGCTTTCCGCTTTCACCTTTCAACTTTTGGCTCTCCCCTGTTTACGATCCAGCGCCATTTCAAAGCTGACCAATTCTCGCTGCAAAGCGTTATATCGCGAGTAGGCATCGCCTTTTTCCTGCCGGAGGCTGCGTTCGCGCCAACCGGGAACAGCAGGAATAAAATCGTCGGGACTGGCCAGTTCCACGTTGATGTCCAATTCATCCTTCAAGAGCGCCAACGCTTCAAAAAATCCCGGTGGCTCCGGGTCGGCCTTGAGGTCCACGTCAATGGTCATGGGGCGCCAGCCGTGCAAAACGGCAGTAGCGCCGCCAGTCAAATAAATGGAGCCTTCTCCGCGCACGCGGTTTCCCAAGGCAGACATGAAAGCTTCCAGCTTGAGCTTGTCGGTTTCAGCGCGCATTCCGAGTAAAATAACGGCAAAAGGGGGAAATCGAAACTCATTTCAATGGTTGCCCGTGAACTCAACCCCAATTTCTGCTCTCTGCTTTGTGCTTTCTGCTTTCACCCACGCCACAGGCAAGTATGTGCGCCACGACCGTCGTGCCCCGGGTACCCAAAAAGCAAAAAAGGCGCAGAACTGAGCTCTGCGCCTGTTGAAAAGGAGAAGGTTGGTTACTTCTTGCTGAATACCCGGCGAACCGAGCCGATGCCCAGCATCGCCACGCCCAACAAGGCGACTGTCGAGCCACCGTCCGGAACAGAGGTGGAGCCGCCGTCGACCGCGAAACCGGTTAGAAATGCGGCATCCGTAGGACTGGCGGGATTACCCGCGATATAGATATGGGCCGCCACGACGTAGCCGGACCCGTTGGGGCTCAGGACACTGGCTGCATTAGCCCACGTTCCAGAAGTATCCGTGAGGCCGAATACTATCTTGGTGGACGCGTCCGTGTAAGCATTTTGGCCGGACTTAATCTGCTGGTTAAAGCTTCCAAATCCGTCCTCATTGCCGCTGCCGCCATTGCTGTAACTCGTCGGCCCAAAACCGGTCGGATTCGACCCCGTAACTGTGCCAAGGCTCCACGATGTTGCGTTCACGTTGACGGCAACGCTTCCAGTGCCCCCAAATAAATATTGGTAAAGCGCCGTTGAGTTGGCGTCGAACTCGATTGTGGCGGTGGTGGTAGTGTTCCAAGTCACGGTCGCGCTGCCGAAGGGGGCTGGGTAGCCTGAGAAATTTGCGATCCCCAGGCTATAAGTAATTTGATCAGCACTGGCTGGCTGCGCGGCCAAGGCGACCACGCATCCAATCATGCCCACCGCCATTATTACATTTCTCATTTTCATTCTCGTCCTTGCCCTTTAAGTCGTTTTGTTTCGATATTCGTTTAGGTTCAAAACCATCTGACGCACAGTCCGTGCCAACATCGCAACCAAGAGCCGAAACATTGAGGTGTAAACGCATACAGCTCACAACCGCAATGACTTGAAGGTACAATTCTATCACCTGAATTTCCCATTCTCAAAGCGACCTTCCTGTCGAAATTGTAAATATTTCCGACGCTTTCACCCGCTGAACCCTCGATTCTCTGCATAATAAGGCCCATCCCAGCGACTTACGACCAAAAAGCCATCCTGTAGTCTCCCCTGACAATCGCGAGAGGGGAAAACGAAAGCAGAAAGCAGAAGTTTTGAAGGCGAGCGAAAAACTCAGGACTGGAGGCCTAACCCGATGTAACGCGATTTCAGCTTTCTGCTTTCTGCTTTCGGCTTTCCCCTTCCCCTTCGTGTAAATTCGTGTAATTCGTGTCCCACCGCTCCTGCTTTGCGCTTCCTTCCCTACGGGGGAAAGCAGAAATTTTGAAGGCGAAACGAAAAACTAAGGACTTTTCAGCTTTCTGCTTTCTCCTTCCCCTTCGTGCAATTCGTGTCTCCTCGCTTCCGCTTTCAGCTTTCTTTCCACGTCGGCCCGGAATAGCTTGTTCGCGCGCTAACCGAAGAGCATGTCACCAATCTCGATGCTGCCCTGACTCGATTCATCGACCAGAGCAAACCTCATGATTGCCGCCATTCACGAGGACATCGCCGAAATCCGCGCCAGCAACGCCCGGACCGACCGGGCGGAGCGAGACACTAATTTCGCCGAGTAGAGCAGAGGCGCGAACATGATTGGGCCAATGACTTCCAATGTACCTGCCCTTTCGGGCGTAGTGGCAAACGGTCATCAGGCCATCCTCTTGGTTTCCGCTGCCCCCTCTAAAATCGAACCAGCGCTTCGAGCTGCGGGCAGCACATCGACGTACGCAAATACGAGCGGGCGGCAAATGCCGGCTCGGTTTCCGGAGAGGATGTTGAAACCTTAACTGATAAGCTTCGCCTTAACTAGCCCCAGGAGACCGAGGCCCATTCCCATAAGAACCAGTGAACTCCCGCCGTCCGGAACCGAGGAAACCTCGATAGAAGCACCAGAAGCGATATTGATATTCATCCCGCCAATGAGCTCGCCAACAACAGCGCCTGGCGTGAGGCTGATCTGAGAGTCCGGCGCCAGCACAACGCCATACAGAACAGACTCGTCACCCGGAGGATTCAGACCATTGGCGATGCCCCCCGACGCCGAAAAGCCACCCGTGCCAGTAAGATTGAAGAGCACATGCGAAGCGCCTATGCCGCCGCTCAGCACAATAGATGCGCTGTTGAGAACCAATTTATCAGAGATGTTAAAGATGTAGTAGTCACTAGCCGAGCCTTGGAGAGTCAGGACGGCGTGATTTCCCAGGTTGATTTGGCTTAAGCTGTAATCGCCTGGAGTGCTAATAGTTCCACCGGCGGTGATGTCCGTGTGATAGATGGCACCAGACTGCGCGGACGAAGCGACACCTAGCGCGCTGGCAATAGCCGCGTTGAGATAAGCGTCAGTCGCGAGTCCCTGGTTAATCGTGCCAGAAACGTTTCCCCCAGCAACCAGACCGCTTTGCGAAGCGTTGTTATAAAGATAGACGCTGCCGTTAATAGGTTCGCTTGTCGGGGGCAGCCCCGCGTTATCGCTGATGCTGCCTTTTGGGCCTATCCCGACGTTCCCGTTGATTTTCCCGGCTTGGCCACCCTGGGCCAAGCTAACATTGTAACCTTGGCTCGCACTCCCAAGCTCCAGAATCCCAAAGCCGTTTGCGCTACCTAGATCAAAAGTTGCCGCCGGAGCTTGTTGCGACGTTATGGCGAAAAGCACTACAACGACCCAACCCAAGACCGCCGCCGCCAGAAGAGAGTTTGATGACCGCACGGATAGCGCAACGACCGGCGGCCCAAAGATTTGTTTTTTCATCTTACTTCACCTTCGACCTTTATTTCCTGCCCTTTTCCGAATTGTTGTCCTTCAACCACGCGATCCCCCACGCTTCAGCAGCCGATAGCGTGCCAATTATTAACACAAAATCGTAAAGCTTTTATGCACAGGCTGATAAGCTTCTGAAGGCGTGGCTGTTACGACTCAAACCTGGTGACAAAGTGGAAGGTTTTCCGACAGATCGAGCAAAAAGTTGCAGAAAATCACCTAACCACCTGAAGGATAGGGATCTGCACGATGACCGGACATTGTAATCGTAGCCGACGCTTCCGCAAATATGGAGCACAAGGGTTAACTGGGATCCCCCGGACCCGCACTCAGGACAACTCAGCGCGGCGATGTTCGCCGTAGCCCCCTATTAATCAGAGTCGCCTCGACATCGGCGCGGAGGCGACTTGGCCTGGAGGTCCAGGTTGATTTCGATAGAAGAAAGCCAGTCCTGAGAGTCAGGGAGGTCTTAACCCGCAGAAACTGTTTTTCACCTCAATTCAACGCCGGATAAACCGCTCATCACTCCTTCAGGCCCCACGCTTTTCATCTGCTTCGGTCGTTTTCCCCTCATGCTCAGCCCGTCCGATGCCTAATTTCTCCATCAGCTCGTAAAACGTGGGCCGGCTGATACCCAGCTCGGCGGCGGCGGGGGTGATCTTGCCGTTGTGTTTACGGAGCGCACGGTTGACAATATCCCGTTCCACCGCTTCGCGCGCCTCTTTCAGGTTGAGGCTCGCGGCCGGGGAAACGGGGTTTTCAAGTTCCAGGTCTTCAGGGGCAATGCGCTTGCTCTCAGCCATGATCACCGCGCGCTTCACCCGGTTCTCAAGCTCGCGCACGTTGCCCGGCCAGGCGTGGGCATTGATCGCGCGCACCGCAGCCTGGCCGAAACCCAGGCCCTCTTTCCCGCTCGCCGCGGCGTTGCGGCGGAGGAATTCCTGGGCCAGCAAAAGCAGATCGCCCTCGCGCTCGCGCAGGGGGGGCAGGCTCACCACGACCACGGCAAGGCGGTAATAAAGGTCCTCGCGGAACTTTTCCTCGGCAACGGCTTTTTTAAGGTCCACGTTCGTCGCGGCAATGACCCGGGTGTCCACCTGGATCGTTTGGCGGCCACCGACGCGCTCGATGCTTTGCTCCTGCAGGAAGCGCAGCAGCTTGACCTGGAGCTGAAGAGGAATCTCCCCAATTTCATCGAGAAACAGCGTCCCGCCGCCGGCGCTCTCGATCCGTCCCTTCCGCTGCGCATGCGCCCCGGTAAAGGACCCTTTCTCATGCCCAAACAACTCGCTTTCGAGCAAGGTCTCCGGGATCGCACCACAGTTGATCGCCACAAACGGCCCATCCTTCCGCGCGCTTCGCCGATGTATCGCCAAGGCCACCATCTCCTTGCCCGTCCCGCTCTCGCCCAGAACCAGAACCGGCGCCTCCGTTGTAGCCACTTTGCGAATCGAGGTGAATACCCGCTGCATCTGCGGACTGGTGCCCAGCAGGCCCTCGAACGTATCAGCCTGGAGCCGCAATTGCAGCTCGCGGTACTCGCGCTCCAAACCCGCAACATGAAAGGTCCGCCTCAGGATGACCTTCAGTTCCTCGAGCTGAACCGGCTTGGTCAGAAAATCGTAAGCACCCGCGCCGATGGCCTCGAGCGCGTTGGTCTTCTCACCCTGGCCCGAAACAATGATGATTTTCGCAGTTTTGTCCAACACCAGCATCTCCGCGAGCGCTGCCAGGCCCTCCTCCGGTGTTCCCGGCTGGGGCGGCAGACCCAGGTCCAATAACACGACCTGTGGCCGCTGGTCCTTGAAACACTCCAGCGCTTTGGGCCGATCGTCCGCCAGGGCCACATCATAATCCTGCACCAGCGCCCATTTCATCTGCGCCCGTATCTCCTCATCATCATCCACAATTAAAAGCTTGGGTTTCATCGGCAAACAAAGGGTGGGGTAATGGAGTGTTGGGGTATTGGAGTGATGGAGTATCCGGGCATTCGCCGAGTTGAATGGCATCGCGCAGCGGCTCGCCTCGGAATTCCCAGCTTGGTGCGATCAAGCGTTACGGAAAGCTTCATGCTCAATTGTTAGCCAAAAAACCCCGTTTGCAAGGACTGATATCCTGATATCCTATGTCCTCGACAATCCTCCCCGTCTCCCCCTGCGCAATCCGCCGTCCCAATCGAAAATCAAAAATCAAAATTCTAAAATCCCCTCCCGCTTTCCGCTTTTCTTCATTCGTGAGAATTCGGGCAATCGTGTCCTCCGCTTTTGTGCTTTCTACTTTTGACAAAGGGCCACATTTGGGCCACATTGGGCACATGAGCGCAATTGCCAAAAGCCGTATTGACCCCGAACTCAAACGCCAAGCTGAAGCCGTCTTGGAAGAGATCGGACTGAAACCACGGGCCGCATTGGAACTTTTTTACAAACAGATCATTAAGCGCCGGGCAATCCCGTTCCCTGTCCAGGCAGACAGCCCGGAAGATGAGGTTTTGAGCCCTGTCGCCCGTCGCAATGCGCTGGCTGACGAGTTTTAAGCATGACGACTGTTCCCCAACCGGGCGAAGTTTGGTTCATTGACTTGGGCCTGGTTGGTAAACCGCGTTATGCGCTCGTGTTGGCGGCTCAAAGTGATGCCCGGCTTGCGCTGGCCAGCGTGGTTTTGATCACCAAACAATTCGAGGACACACCGTACGAGGTCACGTTGCCCCGCGTGCGTTGGTTGCGCGAGCAAAGCTACATCAACGCCCAAAGCATCCAGCCGGTGAAGTTCACCGAATTCGTCCGCAAAGCTCCCGGAAGGTTTGACGCTCGCGTCATTGGCGAAGTGGAAGCCGCGCTCAAACGCTGGTTGAAACTGTAAAAAGCAGAAGCGGAAAAAACGGGGATGCCCCACCATCACTCCACGCGCCCCTCCAGGCCCCTTGTCTCCCTTTCATCCCTTCTGAAAATCTGAAATCCAGAATTCCTCTCCCCTTGCACGTATTCCGTATTCCGCGGTTCCTCAGCCTTTCGGCAGCTTCATATCAGAACGACAGAATCATAAAGCCGTAATGATCACTCCATTGCCTCCATCACTCCACCACTCCATTTCTCCACCCCTTCATCACCGCTTTTTCCTCATGCGTGAAAATTCGTGTCCTCCGAAATCCGAGCTTCCGAAATCAAAAATCGGAAATCAAAAATCTAAAATCTCCTCCGGCTCTTCCGTTCCTTGGCAACATCCAGAGCGGACCGCAACGGCGGTGTGTGAAGCTTTTCATACTCCTCTCGAAAGCGCTCAAGGTACTCAATATCCAACAGGTCCTTTTCGCGGCCGCTGGCCCGTTTGCTGGCGATGATGTCTCGGAGGTTTGCAATGCGGAAACCCTCGACGTTAAGGCCCCGGGCCTTGGCCGCCTCGAAACTTGGAATGCCGTCGGGCGCGAATATCAAATCCACGTCAAAAGGTCCGGTCTTGATTTGAACGAAATCTTTTCCTGCTACGATGGCTTGTTCCAGTTCAGGGCTGAGCTCGAACCCGAGCCTCTGCAAGGCGGCCACGACGCGCCGGCCATTTTCCGCCGAGCGAGCTACAAATACATCCACGTCTTGGGTCATGCCCGGGAACCCCAGGAGGACAGCCCCGCTCTTGCCGATGAAGAGATAATCGACCCCGGCGCCTTCAAATGCCCCGGCAATGGCGCGCGCCTGCTCGGGTTGAAACTGCCGGCGGGTCATTTCGCTGCGGGCTTGAACCCGAGGTAGCTCGGAAGATTGGCTGCGCACCAGGCCCGATACTCCGTCAACGTATCAAAGGCCCGCCATGGAGCGTCGTCCAGGACCGGCTTATACATCCGGCAAAAACCATACCGAATACGCGCATCCATGGGCCGTTGCATCTGACGCCGGCATTGTTCCCGAAACTCGACCCAGCCCTGGTCCTCGCCGCCGGGTGCACCCAAGACGGTTGCCCGGGCAGAATTACTGTTCATACCGCTTAGCGTACTACCTCGCCTCAGAATGTCCACGCTGCTGCGCCAGAATAATGCGGCTTCCCCGCTGACGCGCCGCCTCCCATTCGAGCCCACAACATCTGCGCAATCCGCAGTCCCAATCGAAAATCAAAAATCAAAATTCTAAAATCCCCATCCCTCCATCTTTTTTTCCGCTTTCTGCTTTCCGCTTTGATGGTCCACCGGCAGCATCACCCGAAACTCCGTCCCCTTCCCCACCTCGCTCTCCACCTCAATCCTTCCCCGATGCGCCTCCACAATCATCTTGCAATGAAACATCCCTATCCCTATCCCCTTCTTCTTGGTCGTCTGAAAAGGACGGAACAACGAATTGCGAACAAATTCCGCCGGCATCCCGCAGCCGTTATCCGCCACACTCAAGACAACCCAACCATTGCGTTGGCTCGTTTCCACCTTTACCCGCCCGCCCGCCGGAACAGCCTCACGCGCGTTTAGCACCAGGTTCGTGATTACCTTCTGGATTTGCGCGGGATCAACTCTCACATTCGGCAGCGGCCTCAACTCCTTGACCAACTGCACCCCGGCGGCCTGTTCCTGTGTCTTAAGTGTCTCTTCAACCAACTCATTCAAATCGCATTCCACCGCTTGCACCCCCAATTCATGACGCAACACCGTCAGCCGGCTAATCACGTCATTGATATGTGCCACCGTCTTTGAAATCCCGCGCAACGCGTCCTCGCGGAACGCCGGGTCCTGGTAATGCACCGGCAGATTCTGCAACATCAGCGACAACGTCGAGGCGGTGTTCTTCAGGTCATGCACAAAAAAGGCCGACATCGCCTGAAACGCCTCCAACTGCTTTGCCTGCGACAACCTTTGCGATAACTGGATATTCAACAAACCCGCCGCCGCCTGGTCAGACACCGACTTCAGCAGGTCCAGGTCCTGCACCAAAAACGAAATGCCCCCCACCCGATCGCCCAACATCAGCACACCCAGCAACTCGCCCCCAGCAAGCAGCGGCACGCATACACGGTTGCCCCCTTTCGTCGGGAATTCCTCCGGATGCGCCCGGCGCAGCGCCGCCGCCCAAATCTCCTTCGACTCATCGATATCCACCGGCTCGGGTTGTTTGCTCAGCGCCCCGATGACATCCGCCGCATCCGCCGCTTCCAACGTCACGTGGCCCGCCTTGGCCTGCGACAGCGATGTCGAGGCCGCAAATACCAGCTTTTCCTTTCGCTCATCCACCAGCCACACCGACACCGACAATGCCTGAAAAATATCCGACACGAGCTTCACAACCGCACCGCACAATTCCCCCTGCTCAACCCGTCGCGCCGTCCCCTCGGTAAACGTGCGCCAGACCGTACGGTAATCGTATAGCGGCCTTTGGAAATGGCGGCTGATAAAGCGTTTCGTGTGTAGCCGGACTCGGTCAGACAACAGCGCCACCGTCAGCAACACCACCAGGACCAGGATCAAAAACGCTTTCAACTCGAACGACGCAGCGCCTCCCAGAAACGCAACCAGCTTGGCCAGCACCCCCACAATCATCAGATACACGCCGGCAATCAGCACGGTGAACGAGTTCTGAAGCACTGATTGAGACGGATAAACACTGACCTCGAAATGCCCCGCTCGAAATAGCGACCGGATAATCAGCAGGCAGGCCATCAGCAAGGCAGCGGAATTGACTCCTTGGAGCGACAGGTCAATCGACCGGAACAGCAGCGCCTGGCTGCTGGTGTAGGCGCGCACCGCAAACAGTATCCCAAGCCCAATCACCATGAACTTGATCCGCCACCGCATCGTCCCCACCGCCGCGCGATAGGTGCGTTCGAGATTCATCAGCACCAGGATGGCGCTTACCAGCACAAAAAACTCGAGGGCAAGCCCGGGCGTCGTCAGGCGCAGCAGCCAGCCCTGGCCGGCATCTGACCGTGCCACCAACGCCAGCAGTTCCTCGTCAAAAACCACCACCAGGCCGATAGGCGCCACAAATGCCACCGCCAGCCACACCACCCATTTCCGCAGAAACTCCTGGCTGTTCCCTCGACCGTAACTCAGACTGAACACCAGCCACACCCCAGGCAAAAAGGACATCGCTATGGCCCGCCAATCCTCCCAATACGCAACATCCCCAGGCAACCCCGCCTTCGCACCGAGCCCTGAAAACACGCTCTCAGCCGCCAGCACCGCCATCCCCGCCGCAAACGACCAGCGCGCAACCGAACGCCCGGCCTTCAAGACGCTTGCCAGCCCAATCCCCCCAGCCAGCACCGCGCCGCCCCACGCCAATATGACAGGAAGGTTCATGAATTCACTGCCCCATGAAACGACAGAATCATAAAGACGTAAAGAAGCATGAGAAGCATTGGAGTGCTGGGGTGTTGGAATGCTGTCGCCCCCCTTTTCCCCATCAACCCCCATCACCCCATCACTCCATCACCCCATTACTCCATCACGCTCCTCCATCGCTCCACCGCTTCCCAACGCCCCATCGTCTCATTGCACTCCTTGCTTTGTTCCGCACGGTCTGCGATTCTATTCTTATGAACGGCATCCCGATGCTGATTGATAATGAGCTTGGGCCCGCGGGCTTGGCCAGCCAGCAAACTGCGCGAGAGATGGTTGAGTCCTGGGCTAAAGCTGTGGACGGTTTCCGCCAATGGCAACGGCGCGAGATACTCGAACGGCAGACCTCCCCCGAACAACTAGCCGAACATCGGCGCGCCCTAACCTGGATGCTGCGATGGACCCGTTTACTCCAGGCCCTGGTCAACGATCCGGAGTTTCCCCTTCGCCAATTCGCCCCCGAAGTTGCCGGGCGTTTGCTGCAACTGGAGGAGTCCTGGGGGCTGGTCCATGACGACCTATCAGACGCCCAAGCCGACGCCACGCCGCAAGCCGCCTTCCCTAATGCACCCACAACTCGAGGCCCTCATTAAGGCCTACGACGCTTTCATCCAGGCGGGCCATGGCTCTGAGGCGCCGCATTTGTTCGAGGTTTATGAGTCGCTGCTCGAGCACTCGGCAGCAGGCGCCAGCGCCAGCAAGGAATTGCTTCACCGCTCCGTCAAACGCCAGTAAACCCGCTGGCTGCGGGCCAACGCGCATCCCACCACCCTGCCCCCGGCAGCGTGAGCAGCGCGCAGTGGCCGGGAGCAAGGCTGCGACTGATTGCCGCCCCGCACCGCCCCGCACAACCGCCCTTTGCTCCAACGGTCCAACGCCAAAACGCCCGGCTCACCCCTCCACCGCTCCATCCCTCCACCACTCCATTTCCAAAGCCCCTTCAAAAAGCAAGAAACAGGCAGGAACACTCATTCCTGCCTGCGTAGAACAGAAAACCTTCAGCACGATTGCCCGCTTAGGCGAGCTTCCGGCGAATCAGCGCAAGGCCCGAGAGGGCGGCGCCGAGGAGCAGCACGGTGGTGCCACCATCGGGAAGTGCGTTATTGGCTGAATCAAACCCAAAATTAAACGTAGGGTTCGAGGCGCCGCCGGGGTTGGAGATGGTGAACGACCAACTGCCACTAGTAGCAGTATATGGAGAGCCACTACCCGTAATGTTCAGCGTGCCGTCACCTGTGATATTGAGGAACGAACTGCTCTGGCTCGCCACACTCAAAGTAGCCAAGTCAAAGGTGTAGGTCCATCCTGTTCCGGCATCTGCAAAACTCCACAGCGTGTTGATAGGAGCGGAGGATGGATTCCAGGAGAACGGCTTGAATGTGACGGTGTCCTGGAGTATTCCAAAATAGGAACCGGAGGCCGTCAGGGGCTGCGTTGTTACTCCTGCGAACGCTGTGGCTTGCGTAGCAGACCCTAGGTCCGCGTTATCAAGGGTAGCCACGCCTGTCATGTGCAGCCCACCAGTTATCTGATTCGCCTGCAAGGTGCCAGCAAGACCCAGCGCCATCGCTGAACATGTTAGATATTTAAGAATGTTGTTCTTCATTTTAGTTCGATTCTTTCGTTTGTTCTTGGTTTCTGCTCTACAGTTTTAGGGGTAATAAGCAACCTCCAAGCCAACTGCTCTCATTCCAACTTGAGTAATGTCGTAATATGCACGTACACAGCATGTTAATTGCAAACAAAAAACCCATTTCACAAGAAATATCGCAAATTATACGATGAAAAATGTAAATGTTTCCGACGGAACCGCAACCATTAGGCGAGGTCGAGGAGGAGAAGTAGGCCGATACCCCAGAAAAAGTGGCTTTTCCGGGGCATTTCCGGCTGAAAGGGGAAGTGTAATCCCTTCCGACATGCTATAACACGCTGTTTCTAAGGGTCTTATGCGATGCAACACTCCATTCAGCCGATTAGCCGCTCATTGGCGTGAATCAGCCGTCTCCTCGCCTTCCAGTTCTTTTCCTGCACAAGTGCCGGTCTTCAATTCGTGGCTACCCTCGCCGGGGTTGACCGGATTCTGCCTCTCTATCTCACCTCAACTCTGTCGGCACCCTCTTCGCATCTGCCGCCAGCTCCCCCTGACCGTTCGCGTTCACGGCTGACCTGGGGCCAGCCCCACCCGAAAACCGATGCCGCGGTTGAACGCCCCAGCAGGGGTGCCGCCGTTGCGCTGCGCCGACCGGCAGAAGAGCCCGTAAATGTTCCAAGAGCCGCCACGGAGCAGCCGGTTCGAGCCCGTAACAGGCTGCGGATCGATCACAGCGCCGGCGGGATACGCGCCATACCGGTCCTGACACCACTCCCACAGGTTCCCGATCATGTCATACATTCCCCACCCATTCGCTGCGTAGCTCCCCACCAGAGTAGTCATTTGAAGGTGGATTCCGCTCGGATTAAAGATGTCCCCCGCCGAGGCATCATATTCGTATTGGCCGTCGAAGTTTGCCTGTCCGGAATTTAACCCGCTTCCCAGATAAAAGGCCGTCGTGGTCCCCGCCCGGGCCGCGTACTCCCACTCCGATTCCGTCGGCAACCGATACACATAATTCGTTGGAATCAGCCCCGCCGCCCGCTCGTGCTGCGTCCGAATGCCGCAATAATTGGTCGCATCATACCAACTCACTTGCTCCACAGGACGAGCCAGGTCATCGGGAAATCCGTTCGCGGACGCAAAGTAGCTTGGGTTGTTCCCCACTACCGCGAGGTAGTCGCCCTGCGTTACCAGATATTTTTCCATCCAAAACCCCCGGCTAATTGTCACGACGTGCTGGGTCTCATCCGGATTTCGTAAAGCCTCGTTGGTCGGGCTGCCCATCGTGAACGTTCCCGGCTGGATGAACACCAGGTTGGTGTCCGCCGCTGCGGGAACGGGTACGGCACGATAAAATCGTTGCCCCGCCGAAGGCACCGACGGATCAGTCCAAACATTGCTGACACCCTGTACTTGCAGCAGCGTCCGGTCCACCCACTGGTTCGTGGGGGAAAGGCCGGTGGAGTATTGAATCGAATAGACCGTCCCCACCTGTCCGCTCAGGGCCACAGTCGGCTGGCCGGCGAAAAATCGCAGCCCAAGACTTGGCCGGGATTGAGCAGAAGCCAGTGGCGCTACTGCCCAAAGAGCCAGGAACACGATGGAGGTCAATCGAACGAGTATTGAGCATCGTGTCTTCATATTGATTGTCTTTCGCTTTCTGCTCATATAACTCTGCGCAATGCTTGGGCAAAAATCTCAGCCGCAGCCTGCCCGCACCGGTCCGCCGCACAATCCGGGCTTGCGCGTTTGGGCGACACCGCTCTCCAAGCTGCTTAATCTCTGGAAAGGAGCGAGCGCGCGAGCGGCCAATCTGGCGCTGCGCCGTAACGGAAAATTCTGGGAGCGGGAATATTTCGATACGCTCATCCGCGATGGCGAGCATCTGAAACGAGCGGTGCGCTACACGGAGAACAACCCGGTGAAAGCGGGTTTAGTGGCTGAGCGGAGGACGTGGCAGTGGGCCAGCGCGCGGTGGCGGGATGCGTATGAGCGTCTGCCGTGGCTGCGGCACGGCACTGCCGCGTGAACGCGGCGTTCCGTGCGCCATGCCGAACGCCGCCTTCCGGAACGCTGCCTTCAGGCGGCAGAGAGAAGCCCTTGACTTCGCTCTCTTGCCAGCCCTTTAGCCTCCATCCTTTCCTGGTCACTTCATCTCCGCCAGCACCCTCTTCGCGTCCACCGCCAGCTTCGACGGGATATTCAGCGCCAGCGCCTGCTGCAGGCTCGCCTTGCTCTCCGTTTTGGCTTTCAGTTGGTATTGAGCCATTCCCAGGTAATAGAAAAGCTCGGCATCGTCCTGGCGGGTCCGGAGGCTCTGCTTAAGAAAGCGGTTCGCGGCTGCGTAATCAGCGCGGCGGTACGCCAGCACCCCCAAAACCTTTGCCAGGTCAGGGTCATCGGGGAAGGCCACTCGGGCCTTCGTGGCGAGGTCCGAGACCCTCGGGTCGTCCGGGAAGTGGTCGAAGCAAAGAATGGCGAGGTCCCGGGTGGCGGGGACGAACAGCGGGTTCAGGCCCAGCACTTGTTCAAGCGTTTTCTTGGCGTCCTGGTAATTCCCTTTTTGCCGCTGCAAGAGAGAATTCACCATGAGCGCGGGAATGTAGTTGGCATCAGAGGGCGACGAGACCTCAGCCAACTGCGGGGCCGGCGTCTCGGCTGCCGCTCCCCCGCGATACAACCCAACCAACGTCAGGAAACGCCGCGCAGCCTCCGCTTGCGGGAATTGTGGCGCTGCCTTGAGCGCTTGTTGCATGGCGCTTTCAGCAGAAGATAGCTGCCCAAGACCGTAGTAGGCGCGCCCAAGGTCATAAAGGACTGCCGGTTGATCAGGCGAGCTGAGCGCGGCATCCTGGAGCAGGCTCGAGGCCCACTTGTAATCGCCCGATTGACAGACCAAATGCCCCAGAATCTGGGAAATGACAGCGTCATCGGGCGCCGCGCCATGGGCGTCTTTCGCATAGTCAAGCGCCTTTTGCGCATCATTCAACCGCCCAGGAGCGGAATAAAGCTGAGCCAGATTCGTCAGCACGTAGATGTTCTTGGGATTCTGGGCCAGAGCCTGAAGGTAGGCCTTCGCGGCATTTTCCAGTTCGCCTTTTCGATTATAGACAGCGGCCAGGCGCTCAAGGGCGATCGGGTCGGTCGGGTCAGCGGCAATGCGCTTTTCAAGCAGCGCTTGCGCAGCCGGGTCCGCCGATTGCGGATCAATCGCCAGTATGGCCAGCCGGCGCCGAGCCTCGTCCTTGCCCGGGAAATCCTTCTTGCCTTCCAAAGCGTGTTGCAGCGCCAGGCGGGCGGGTCCTTCCTGGCCAAGTTGGTATCGGACCATGCCGAGGTGACACTCTATTTCCGTCTCCTCCGGTAACGCGCTGGATGCCTGCGTCAGGAGTGAGAGCGCCCTGAGATAGTCGCCCTTGCGATAGACAATCCAGCCCAGGGTATCGGCGACCGAGGGGTCCGCAGGGAATAATTGGCGCGCCTGTTCGGCCAGCCCAACCGCTTTGTCAAGCTCATTGAATTGTTCGCAGTATAGATAAGCCAGGTTGTTGAGCGCGGCGGCAAAACGGGGATTAACGGTCAGCAGTTTTTCGTATGCCGTCCGGGCAGCACTGTAATTGGTCAGGCTCTCCTGAATCATGCCAATCTGCATCAAGGCCGGCACGTCATTGGTGCGGACGACAAACGCGTTGAGTTTATCGAGAGCCTGCTGGGCTTTGCCGGAGCTCACGTAAAGCTGCGCAAGAAGCAAATAGGAGGTGCGCAGGTCAGGGGCCATCTGCACGGCTTTGAGCAAAGTCGCCTCTGCCTGCGTAAAATTGGTTTGGCTCAGGTAAACCTTGGCCAGCAGGAGCTGCAGCTCAGGAATCGCCGGACGCCGCTCGATTTGCGCATTAATTCGCTCCAGAGCCGCTTCGGGCTTTTTGTCGGCAATGTCGAGGTCAACAAGTTTTTCGAGCGGCGGCAGGAAATCTGGGGCGAGCTCCAACGATTGCATGCAGGCCTGGCGCGCGTCCTGGCGCTTGTTCTCGGCAGCCAGAACATTCGCGATGAAATAAGGCACCTGCGCGCTCTTCGGAAAAAGCGACTGCATCCGGCGATACACAGCCAGGGCCTGGTCGAGATTCCTCTGGCTCGCATAAGCCGCGGCCAGCAATAAATGGGCTTGGGCCAAATCCGGACGCCGCTTGATCAGTTGTTCGAGCGAAAGCTCGGCAGAAACCGGGTCCCCTTTCCGTATGGACCGGTCGGCCACCGCCAGAATCGCATCGGGGAAATTTGGGTCCAGCGCCAGCGCCTGCTTAAGCGCACCTTCCCCCTTCGACTCATCGCCATTCAGAAGATACGCCTGGGCAAGACGAAACTGTACCTCGGGAGAACGCGCATAAACTTTGCTCAGCCGGGCAAGCTCGGCAATCGCCTCTGGGACCTGGTTTTTGTTCAGTTTAACATTCGCGTCGAGCAACACCGCATCGTAGTTGATGCTGTCCTTGGTCAGCACCTTTTGCAGCAGCGCGGCGCAGTCGTCGAATTTCCGTTGAGCAAAGGCCACCTGTGCGAGGTAATTCCAGGCCGGCAAATAATCCGGGGCGTTGCGAGTGATGTCTTCCAGAATCTTTTTGGCATCCTCAACCGAGCCGGTCTTGAGTTTGAAATCGGCGTATTTCAATCGCCTCGCAGAACGCTGTGGGGAAAGGTCGGCGGCCGTTTTCAACTCCTGGTCGGCGCCGGCAAGGTCGTTGCTCATCCAGTAAATGGCGCCAATGGCCGTATGGGCTGCGGCCGATTTGGGGTCCAATTCGAGCGCTTTCCTGAATTCGATGAGGCCGTTGGTGAGATTCCCTCGGCGCATCTGCAATGCCCCCAGCGCCAAATGGTAGCCGGGCCGGTCTTTGTCCTGTTGCCGCAGTTTCTCGATTTCCTGGGTGGTATCCTGCACCTCCTTCGGCGTGAAGGTGGTGTCGGCGAGAACGGACAGGGCGTCCTCCTGGCCGTGTTGCTTTTGGAGAACTCGCTCGGCGTCCTGGCGCGCATCTTTGACCTGGCGCACAGAGAGTTCGGCCATGCAAAGCTTAAGCCGGACATAGGAATCGTCTGGAACCATCTCCGCAGCCCTTTTCAGGAAAAGAAGGGCCTGGGGCAGTCGGCCCTGCTCGTAGTAAATCAAACCTAACCGGGAGATAGCGGTGGGGTTTGCCGGCGCCACCTGCAGCACCTTAAGGTATTCAATCTCCGCCTTTTCGTACTGGCCGGCCGTGAAATCCGAGTTGCCGCGGCTGAGGTATCGGATTTTCTTGGCCTCTTTGGTGCAGCCGCTGGCGCATAGCAGAGCCGCCGCGCACACCAGCAACACCCCCGCTCTCACGAGCCTCCGGGCCGGTCGCACACCCGCGCCGGTCCCGCCAGCCGCATATCCTCTCATTTCGTCTCTCTCTCGTTTCATAATCTTCTCGCCTTTTCCCCATCACCCCACCCCTCCATCCCTCCACCACGCCCCACCGCATCCTTCTGTCTAATCGAAATTCAAAAATCAGAATTCTAGTACTGCCTCAGTGACGACGGGGCTGCCGGCTGAAGCCGGCGTTCCGGACGCGCGGGAACGCCGCCTTTAGGCGGCAGCGCCCGCTTTCCGCTTTGTTTTGGAACGCCGCATTTATGCGGCAGTTGCCGCTTTCCGCCTTCAGTTTTCTGCTTTCATTTTTCCGCTTTCCCCCTTCATATCCGTTCTGCGCAAATACCACAGTAACAAAAGGAAGGGAACCATGGAAATAACAAAGAACACCGGCCCGCCCCGGTGATGTATCGGCGAATCGATATAGCTGGGGTCCAGGTGAACACACAGCTCACCAATGGTAACAATCCGAAATGCATTCCGGAAAATGCCCAGGGGCACAACAAGCAAGGCAAACAGGGCGCGTTTCCATGGTGTCCTTAAAAAAAGCTGGCCGGCCACCAGGCTGGTGATGAACAGGACCAGCGTGGACCGTATCCCGCTGCACTCGGGCGCCACCTGGAGGCTGAACCCCGGTAGTTGAAAGGCCACGTCGTGCCGGAGCAAGGGCGTCCCCACCAGGCCGAAGAGCAACTCGGCGGCATCCGCCGAGCGATGCTGCAGGAACGCTTCAAGCGCGTCGGTAACTACGCCCGGAAACGGCGTGATGAACACCAGGAACCCGATTGGAAATGCCAACGCGCGCAGGGTTTGCCTATCCAAACAAAAACAACACGCCGCAACAAACAGCAGGAAAAATGAAAATACCGTCCAGGACAGGGAATCCACCGGCGCGAGATGCATCCGTGAGCCCAGGACCAAATAAGCGCCGATGGAGAGTAGGCCGGCTGCGAGGGGCAAAAGGATTTTTGATTTCTGATTTCTGATTTCTGATTGGGGTGAACGGCCAGGCGGCTCGCCTTTTGCTTTGGAAAAAATCAAAAATCGCAAATCAAAATTCAAAATTCCCATGGTCCAGACCAAGTACAGGCTGACGAAGGGGATTAACAGGATGTGGGAATAGAGTTCGCTGTGGAGGGCTAGCTTGACGAGGCCAAACAGCGGGCTCGCGAAGCACAGGACAAGCCCAGCGGTGGAAACCGCCAAAAGGCGCAGACCACGAGACATCGGGACGCCAGGACCAGGGGATGACATGGGCGCTGAGCCGGAGGAAATCATTTACAAAACAACCCTGGCCCCTTCAGCATTCAGCCTGAGGCTGAATTGCTGGAGTATTGGGGTCATGAGGGGATATGGGAAAAATACTCGGATTTGGTCAGGTATGGCCGCCTTCGCTGGAAGAGGCGTGGCAGTGGGTGGCTTGGGGGTGTACAGCCGTCCCACCGTCCCAAGGCCGGTAAACACGGGCGATTCTCAACTTTGCAACCGTCCCATGTCCGTCCCAGAGCGTCCCAAGCGTCCCAGAGTGCTCCCCCCATTCGATGTTGGGCGTTCGACGTTGGACGTTCGATGTTCAGCCCCATGATTCTATTCTTCCATGATTCTGTCCCCCCAAGCCCTCCGCCTTCCATTCTGAAAGGCTAAAGGATGAAGGATAAATGCTAAATTCAGCTTTCCGCTTTTCCCCCTTTAGCATTTATCCTTCAGCCTTCATCCTTTCCCCTGCTCCCTCCCATCCCCTCAGCGCCCTTTCCAAGGCCTCCTGAACATTAGCCAGTTTGATGCCCGTCCTTAGCAACTTCGAGCTGTCCAGCAAACACTCGGGCAGGGCGCCATTGCCATTGTTCCCATCATGCCCATTCGCCCCGTCGTCGTCATAAACCAGCAGTTGCAACGGGCGCGCCGGTTTCAGGATGCGCTGGACCATCTTGAGCACCTCGTGCGTGCTGGCGGCCCCCGGGTTGACGACGTTGTAGGCGCCGAAGGGACCGCGCCGTTCCCACAGGTCGAGGCAGGCGCCAACGCACTCGTCCAGGTGCGAGAGCGAGTTGAGAACGTCGTGAAGGCGATAGGCATCCTGAAGCTGGGAGAGGAAGTTGCGCGGCTCATCCAGTTCGTTGAAGGGCAAATGAAAACGCCAGATATAGGATTGGTCGTGGCTGCGGACGGCTTCCTCCGCCAGGGCCTTGGTGCCGCTATAAAAATTGCATGAGTCTTTGAACGAGTAATTCGGCTCGTCCAGTTCGGTAAAGCCGCGCACGCGCTCCGGATGCGCTTCGAGGAACCGGCGTGCCTCGGGCCGGCAGAGATCGCGCTCGATGCGGATGCCGCCGTTTTCGAGGATTTTAGCCCCGGCATAGATGCTGCCCGACGAGACGTGCGCCCAGGGTGTCCGGGTCAACTCGCACACGCGCGCAATGGTCTGCGGAAGCAGCGTATTGGCCTGGAACATCTCCATCCGCTCGATATCGGGGCGATGGAGTGTTGGAGTGGTGGAGTGTTGGAGTGTTGGGGTATTGGAGTGGTGGAGTGATGGAGTATTGGAGTGATGCGTTATTTCCGCTTTCAGCTTTCCGCTTTCTGCTTCGCCCCCATCACTCCACCTCTCCATCACTCCAGCACTCCGCTCTTCCATTTCTGCTTTCTGCTTTCCGTTTTCAGCTTTTCCCTCTTTTTCTTCCGCATTGATCAGGAACTCCGGCTTAATCTTCCTCACATAATCAAACAGGAACTCGAACCGGGTGTAGTCGAGCGCGTTCTGGGACAGCGGAATAAAGCTGTCCCGACGCCGCCTTAGCGCCCTGGCAAAGCCCTGCCCGACGTAGGTGGTGGCGCCGAGCAAGAGGATCATAAGACAAAGCAGAAAAACTGAAAGCTGAA
>DASYZB010000020.1 GCA_035946615.1 Verrucomicrobiia bacterium | reverse complement strand
TAAATGTCCCTAGTTCTACCCTGGTTTCCAAACTGTTCCCGAACTTCGGGTTTCAAATCATCACTGAACTGGGTTCACCTGAGGATTTACCATGTCCTGGAAGCGACAAGCTATCTATTAGACCCCCCTACTATGCATCCTCCCGACAGAAGAGCAAGCGGTATTTGAACAATCGGGTCGGTAATTAATTGGTGAAATTGCGTTCTAAATTATCTGTGGCTCACCTGCCGTTCCAAAACAACTTTCTCCACCTGGTCCAGCCGCGCCTTCAAATCCGCGATTTCTGCGGCCTGTTCCTTAAGGCTCGAGGCCTGTTCCTGAATGGTTGCTTCTTTCTCACGAAGCTTCTGATTGAGCCCCTGAATCGCCGCCAGGGCCACCCCGCCTTCATCCACCAGCGATATGTGCTTGTCATCTGTCCCGTTCAATCCGAATGCGGCATGGAAATCCTGGGCAACCGGACCGAGATGCTTGACCCCCGCCACCGTTTTGAAATCCCAACTGCTGATGGGCAGTGACGCCACCTTTTCCAGAATCGCCACCGGACTAATACTCTCGAAATCCTCCTTGGCGTTGCGGTCGCTCGTGGTGTTAAAAGCGGTGGCGGAAATAGTGCCGTTATTGGCTATCGTGGTCACAAACGAGTTGGCATTCCCAAACTCGGCCAACAAACCATTGCCGACACTGTTGACCGACACGCTCAGCGCGCCGTCCGCTGGTGCGCCTCCCGCATTAATTATGCGCAACGCTGGGCTCGGCGTGGTGGTATTGGTGTTGACGATCAGCGCCACCGGGTTCGCAAAGGTGCCGCTCTGCCCTCCTTGGACATGAAACGGCGCGGTGGGTGTGCTGGTCCCGATGCCGATGTTTCCGCCGTTGAGAATCGTCAGGCGCGGGTTGAACCCGGTGAATAATGCCAAGTCGTACTGATTACCGGTGCCGCTGGCGGTGCGTTGGGAGGCAATGCCCTCACCGCTGCTGGCGCCGAACGTGAGGGCATTGGCGGTATCCGAGCCGTTGTTCGCGTCGGCCTGATCGATGTTCATCCCGCCGCTGACCGATAGAGGACCCGTCGCCGTCGTCGGCCCTTGAAGACTCAGGCCGCCCGGGCCTTGCAGGCTCAGCGCCGTGCCTTGAATGGTTACGTTGCCGGAGGTCTGCAGAGACAAATTGCCCGCGGATTTTAGCGCCATCGTGCCGCCAACGGTCGTATTGAAGTTATTGACCCCCGATATCCCGATATTGTTTGCGGCTTTCACTGTCAGGTCCTTGGCCGCTTGCAAAGTCAAAACCTGGGCGCTGGCCGTGTCATTAAAACTGATCTCATTCACCTGTGCCGGCTGGCCCGGGGTGCCCGTTGTCCTAATGGTGGAGATAGCCTGATTGACCGGCAAAGCGTAGGGCGGCATTTCAGTCCCATTGTACAGGCTCCCGATGATGATCGGTCGGTCGGGGTCGCCCTCGAGGAACGAGACCACTACCTCGTCTCCTACCCGGGGCAGGAAGATCATCCCTCTGCCATTCGATCCGGCCATGGGATTAGCCACCCGTATCCAGCAACTCGAGTTCTGATCCTTTTTGCCCTGGCGATCCCAGAAAAATTGCACCTTAACACGCCCATATTTGTCTGTATAAATCTCCTGGCCGGCAGGCGCGGTGACAATCGCCGTCTCAGGCTGCCCTTGAGGTTTTGGCGTCACCAGGGCTGGCCGATAAATCAGCGAGGCCGGTATCGCCTGGAATTCATTGCCGTAAAAAACGGTGCTGACGCCATTGGTCATGCGGACAAAGCCGGCGTGATGGATCGAGGTCACCAGGTACGAACCACTCAGCCCAGCCCCGCTTTGGTCGCTTAAACTAAACGTGTAGCCGGCCCGCAAATCCGGCGCTGTCCCCGCCCCCGCAATCGTCATGCGCTCGACGGTCTGATGGTCCTGGCGATCTTGCGCCAATTGCTGGTCATAGCCGAGCGTCTGCACGTCATTGCCAAATTCATACTGTTCCTGCACACCCTCTTGGCCGCTGATCGATGCCAGCAGCGACGCCCCTGGAGCTGTGAAGTCATAACTGTTGATGGTTGATGTCAACGTGGATTGATGACTGGCCCTTTGAAAGGAACGAACGTATTCCCCAACTGGAATGTTCGTGGTCGTGTTGCCGTAATAAACGGATATTCGGGGAATTTAGTGGCTGAGTTTGGGTAGAAGGGGAAGGAGCTTTTAGAATGAAGGCGGTTGGAACGGTATGATTGCACGCTGGAGGGCGGTAGGCGGAACTGAGATCCAAACGCTTCGCGCCGGCCTT
>DASYZB010000019.1 GCA_035946615.1 Verrucomicrobiia bacterium | reverse complement strand
GCCATTGATCAGACCGTGGAGAGCTTCCTCAGTGACGCCCTGCAAATCAGCCCGCACGCAGTCGCCGTTCAACTGAGAGCCGAAGAGCTAGGCTATTTGTGAGCCCGTTCGGGGCCTAAATTAGCGCCAAAATGTGAGCTCTATGAAACACCCGACCTCGGGAAACCCGGGGCCCTGGACGGGCGTGCTACCAATGCCATCGTGGCGGCAGGGACATTGCCTGCGGGCATAGGCGCTGAAATTCACGTCACGTTTACAAAAATCAACGCTATCAATACAACGAACTATCCTGGGGTGCTGGGATTGTCGGATTTTCAAACACGCACCAAGTTCAATATTCAACTCGTCTCAGGCGATGTCCAAACCTATAGCATCTTTAAGGAGCTGGCCTTCACCCAGACCAGTTCGGGACCCCCGGCGCCGGACGCCTCCGCCCCGTTCGGGTTTGATTGCGAGGTCCAGGGAACGGGGTCCAATACAGTCCTCAGCGCCTCGGTTACCACTCCCCTGGCTGCCATCGAACCACTGAGCGCCCAACCCGGCGGCCAAGCCTTCGATTTCAGCGACCCTTTGCCCACCCAGGCCGCGTTGGATCAAACATTTCCCAGTGGGACTTACTCGGTCACAATCAACGGCGCCACCGATGGACCCAGGGACCTCCCGCTGACACTGCCGGCGGACGCCTATCCTAATGCCCCGCAAGTAACGGATTGGTATAGCGCGCAACTGGTCGATTCCGGTAGTGATTTCGTTCTGACCTGGAACCCTTTTGCCGGCGCAATCGGTGTGGATTTCATCCAACTCCTGGTGACGAATGCCGCAGGGCTGCTGGCCTACGAGACGCCCGGTTATGGAATGGCCGGGGCGCTCAATGGCCTGACTGCCTCGACCGCAATTCCAGCGGGAACCCTCCTGCCAAATCAATTCTACCTGGCTTGGCTCAGCTTTAACAAAGTCATGACAATTGATACCATAACCTATCCGGGCGCGTTAGGATTGGGCAGTTATCGGTCCAGCACGCGGTTCCGGCTAATCACCACGGGGCCGGGCGAGCCGCCCTCTCTTGTGTTAGCGGCCAGCTCATCCAATAATCAATACCAACTTTCCGCCGCTGCCGTCCCGGGGCTCGTTTACCGCATCGACGGTTCGAGCAATTTGGTGGATTGGACCCCTTTGAACACCAACGCCCCGTCAGGCAACCTCCTGCAATGGTTAGACCCAACTCCGCGCGGCTCGTTCTTTTACCGGGCAATTGTAATAGGCCCTTAGCCCGAGGCTCGCCCCAAAAGCGCCAGAGGACCGGCTCAGTCCACGACGCTTTGCGCAGACCGGCGCCCCATGGTGCGCCAGCGTCTTGGCCGTGGTAGTCCTCTATGGCTTCAATCCGTCCAGGGCGCGGACGATCGCTTTTTTCACAACCGGATTGGCAAGATTCCCGAGGTGCCCTCCCTCGGGGAAGAGGGTGATTGCATTAGTCGGAAGGGTTGCCTGGAGCCATTGTAAATCTTCAGAAGGCAGTAAAAAATCGTCCTGATTAAGAATCAACCGTATCTTGGCGTTGGCCTGAAGCCCTGCCTTGTAGGTCCGCAAATCGCTGGCTCGTTCGAGCGCGTCGGGGGCGTTCAAGTCAATCCCTCGCATCCAATAATACGGAATTAAGAACCGCTCGAGGTAACCCTGATAAGAGAATTGCAGAATCTCATTATAGACAGGTTCACGCCGGTACGTGTCGAGCGCGTGATGCAAAACGCCCATATTGAACCGGCGCTGGCTGGTGTAAATGGCATCCCGAAGGATAAGCCGGAACGCCAGGCCAATAAGAAACTTGGACTCGATAGCATCGAATGGCAGCGAGGTTTTCGGCGCAAGCGAGTTCTTCGTCAGGGCGACCACTTTCAGGAATGTATTCTCGATGTCCTGAGTCCGTTCCGGCGCTGGCCAGGCCAGCGGCGCCTGGTAAAACTCGTCCAATTTCGAGATGCCGTACAGCAACCGAACGGGCGTGTTGATGGCCACATAGCGCTCAAACTTGAGCAAAGGCGCCTGGTTGGTCGATTCGGTTCCGGCAATATAAAGGGATTGAAAAGCGCCCATCGAGTAGCCGAGCAACGCCGAGGCGCCAAGCCTTCCTTGGTGAGTCTCTCGCAGCCACCGGTCGATTTCAGTCAACGCCACGTGCAAATCATGGGCATCGACCGGAGTATATGCTGGCACCGCTGCCGTGGCGCCGTGCTCCATAAATTCGTAATTGAACGTGCTGCTCACTGAAACGGCTGAAAAGCCGTTGTCATAAACCAGCTCGGCCAGCGCCAGCACCGTTTCGGACAGCCGGTGCGAGCCCAATCCGGGTACGATATAAACAACCGGCGCCTGCCGGGGTTGGAGCCAATAGGTGAAGTTTAATTTCCTGCGTGTGCTTGGCAGCCAGACAGAGCGGGTCTTTGCGTGGTTGGGGAACTCAGGGTCTTTGTACGTGAAGAAGACCGATTGCAGCGTTTCCAAGGAGGCCTTATCCGGCTGGCCTTTGACATGGAAATCCGCAACTCGATTCTGCCGCACAAAGGTCCAGGCATATTGCAGCTCGGAGTAGGCGTCCATCTCCGTTTTGCTGAACCGGACATAACTGTCCACCGAGTCGCTTAGGTCATTATAGGTAATGCCAAAGGCGCAATAGGTGTACGGACTGACGTAGGTGGAAGGGTCGCCCAGGGTAAACGGGTAGGGAGTAATATAGCTCAGAGGATTGGCGGCTGTATCCGCAGCCAACCCCACCGTATCCCGGTCGTTGCTGGGACCAAAAAGCGGAAGCATCAGATAAAAATCCGGTTTCCATCCCCATTGTCCAAAGGTTTGCCCGAAATCGGCGTCAGCTTTGGGGATTTTCCATTTGCTGGCCACGTCAATGAAACCGGCTACGCCAACCACCGTGTTGCAGGCGAATCGGTAAGTTTCATCGCGGGCGCCCGCCCATTTTGCTTCGAGCAGATTATTCACCAGGCGCCCTGGATAAGTGATGTTACGGCCAAAGTTTCCGATGCCAGTCCGAATGGGTTTTCGAATTATCAGCCGGTACACTTTCGCAGTGGGCTTGATGGCGTCGGTCATCAACCCGCGATTGAAGGCCCACATCCCGCGGTTGAATGGCTCAAAGGGGTCGGGAACGGATTTAGGAAGCACAACACTCTCTGCGGCGGCGGCGGTTTGGTTGGCGCCGCGACCGTTAAGAGCAGTTTGAGCCCAGGCACTGCCGGCGGAGTTCAGCACCGCAAGGAGCGCCGTCAGGGCGCATTTTAAAATTGCAGGGGCCGGCGTAAAGAGGCTCTGGTTTTGGCCACGAGCGAAGCAGAAGCCCTTTAAATTGCGAGCTTCGCGTGGCTGCTCCTGACTGCGGCTCCTGTCATGGAACGGCTTTTCACAACAGCCTTTTGGGGGTAGGCCGCCAGGCGGGGGCTTTTGGTTCTGTCTGATCACGACGTGAACCGGAGAATAGTGCCAGGAGGGGAGTTGGTCAAAGCTGGTTGTGGGCAAATAAATGCGCGGGACCAATGTTGCCTTGCCTTGCTCAGGGGCGATTGCTATAAGTGCGGCGAAGACCGGCCAATCATTGGGCATGAACATTCATCACCTCGAGCTGTTTTATTACGTGGCTCGACACGGTGGCATCACAGAAGCCGTGCGCAATATTCCCTACGGAATCCAGCAACCGGCTGTCAGCGGGCAAGTGGCGCAACTCGAAGAATTCCTCGGAGTGATCCTGTTTCAACGGCGCCCCTTTGCGCTGACACCCGCAGGAGAGAAACTCTATCGTTTTATTGAGCCCTTCTTCTGCAACCTGGATGCCGTCGCCATCGATCTGCAAGGGGGGCAGGCACGGCAAATCCGTATTGGCGCATCGACCATCGTCCTGCGCGATCATCTGCCCGAGCTCTTTCGCAGCGTACGAAAAAAGTATCCGCGTTTAAAGATTTCCCTGCGCGAGGGCTACCAGGCCGAGCTTGAAGCCCTCCTCGAGCGTGAGGAACTGGACCTGGCGATTACACTCATCGAAAAGAAGACAGCGCCCGGCATCCATTCCATGGCCCTGCTGGACGTGCCGCTGGCTTTATTGGTCGAGAAGAACAGTCCGATTACTTCTGCCGAACAGCTTTGGAAACGTGACCGCATCGAGGAGCCGTTGATTTGCTTGCCTGAAGCCGAGGGCATTTCCCGTCATTTCCAGCATGGCCTGGCCCGCCTGGGGGTGGATTGGTTTCCCAGCATCGAGGTCAGCTCGATTGATTTAATTGAGACTTACGTGGCGGGCGGTTTTGGAATCGGGTTATCTGTCCTGGTGCCCAAAACCGTGCTCGCAACGGGCATCCGGGCCTTGCCTTTGCCCAAGGACAAGTTCGCGTCCGTCGCGGTTGGAGCGCTCTGGCGTGGAAAGACCTCCGCGCTGTTGCAGACCTTTTTGGATGAGGCACAATTGCGGGCCAAAGGCCTGATCTGATCGAACTATCTGGTCCGCGCGAAGCGTCGGGGACTGCGCCCAGGCCTCTGGCGTTCACGGAACGAAGCGCGCGCGATAGAAACGCGTCGGAAAACCGGGGGCGGCGTTATCGAAAAAATCGAATGAACCGCCGGTTACCACATTAGTCTTTAACGGGGTCCATTGGCTGAAGTTCGTTGTAGCATCGATGGCGAACTGAAAACCAGACGACCCCGCCAAGTGCAACAGGAACTCTCCATTCGGCCCCATCCCAAGAGAGGTCAGTTGCGGCGGCAACGGCGAGGGGGCCGGAGAGGCCGTGATGGTGTAGTTATCGAAAACCATGAAATTGTTCCCAGGGGCATTTGTGTAATAGATGCCCCAAACCGCGTCGATGTCACCCAGGTTCAGGGGGGCGCCAGTGGTTGTGATGGGCAGGTTGGTGGCGACGGTCAGGCCGCTCAGTGTGGCGCCCCAGGTATTGTGCGCAAAATCCATGGTCAGGTTCAGCGTATAAGGCGCATTGGTCGCGAAAGTAAGGCCGCTAAAAATGAACCCGTTGGTATCATCCAGGGCGTAATTGACCTCCAGGGCGTAATTGTCGAAATCAATTGAAAACAACTTGTCCCCTTGCGCGTTGAAAACGCTCCAGTCGAAATTATCCCATTGGCCGTTTGAGGAATCATCAATGGCCATTGAGACCGAGAAATTCACGATTGGAAATCCGTCCTGAACCGCGAAGAAATCAATCGGTTGCCAGACATAGATCACATCGGCAGTAGGCTTAAGCGGAATGAGCCCAACGTAACCACCCTGGCTTCCCAGAAAATTCGCCCTGAGGCCGTTTCCACCGGTGCTTGAAGTATCTTTGACCCAACCCTTTTGTCCAGCCAGTTCCAAAACCGGGTTATAACCTTCGGTTTTCTCGAATCCGGTTGAATAGACATTAGTCGAGTTGGTCGCTCGGACAAAAAGGATGGCGCAGGACAGGAACGCCAGAACCATTAGAAACCAAGCCCCGCGCGAATGGAAGTGGGGAGAGGGGCTGGGACTCATGGTGGCGCTCATGACCGGCATCAGCGGCGGCCATTGTTCGCGACGGAACTCCCCGCCTGGGCAGCCGCAGGGGCAGAAGGGGCCAAGCCTCGCGTTGGCGCCGGAGAGTAACGCGGCGCTTCGGCAGGAGCCGACTGGCGAGGCGCAGAGTATGAGGGCGGGGCGTAGGAGCGCTGCGGGACGTAATAAGGTTCAGAGCGGTAACGGGGCACTTCAGCCGGAGCTGGCTGGGGTCTTGGCTGGTACGCAGGCATCCGGTATTGCCAGGCTGGCGCAACCGGCGCAGCGTACTGGGCGGCCGGAACGGTCTGCGGTTGCGCGAAGGGGGCGCTGTTTTGGAGCCAGGGCGTCGAGCGTCCGGCATCCTGGCGGACCGATGGCTGTCTCGACTGAGCCCATCCGAGTGGCGAAACAGTGTCCGCAGCAGGCGCCAAGGGTTCAGTTCTTGCCGGCGTGGCACGAAGAACTGATTGCCCTCTCAGGATAAGCGAACCAGGAGGATATTCTCCCCTGTTGAAGCTCGGCGCTGAGGGCGCCCTTGCAGCCAGTCTTTCGGGCCGCCCCAACGCTGCACCCTGCACTGATGGGGCTGGACCCGCAAGCGGCTCCTGAAGGTCCGCAGGGCTTCTGGTGAAGGCCGATTGAGGCAGTTGCCCTCGATAAGCACGTGAGTTCCTGGAATTGGCGTCCGAGCGTCCCGGGCGCCCGGCCAACGGTCGGGCGCCGTTCATTGCGACCGGCGCCACTTGATGGTGCGTCGCCGCCGCGACGCGCTCGCGCGGAATGCCTTGATTGATAACCGTATTGTTCTGCCGGACGATTCTGTTGATCGGCGTCGTGTGTGCATAAAGACCGGCCACCTCTCGAGGTGGCAGGCCATAGTTGTGCAGGTGGCGGTCATTAAAATGCCTCCAGGCCACAAAATGAAAGGCATCCGGACCCAAGCCCAGATTGTCCGAGTTGCGCACTGGGCGGCCTTGGAAGGTTAGCCCCACTCCACCCTGAAAGCCGGTGCCGGGGGGCAGCGGGGCCCAGCCGCAATACCCCGAATTGTATCTCCAGGAGACCCACGAGGGCCCCCACACTGTATCCGGCGCCCAGCACCAGCCCCTATGAGAATCCCTGAACCAACGGCCATAATGAAACGGAGCCCAGCCCCAGGAGTAATTCGATGCCCAGTACCACCCGCAATCAGTGTACGCCCAGCAGCCTCCATCGAAATAGGGCTGCCAGCCGGGGTTGACGAATGAAACCGTTGGCTGCCAGCATGGACCGTAGCCATCCACATTCACCCAGTTTCCGTAAGGGGCCAATGAACCGTAAAAATCATTATAACTGACATCCTCGACAGGCGGGGGAGCGGGCGCGGGCGCGGGATAGCCTCCACCGGTATAGTCTGGCGGGGGCGGCTCTTGCGCTGGAGCGACCTCGGGCGGTGTCGCTGGAGGCGCCATCGCCCCCATTTCGGGTCCATTAGCCGGTCCCTCAGAAACAGGCGGGGCCGACTGAGCCGAAGCAGCCTGGATGGCCTGGTCGCGCTGGATCATGGCCGTCACCACATCCGCTGGAACGCCGATGTCATTAAGGTAAATAATCTCGTCCACACCCAGGTTGAATGTGCTTGGGGAATTCGTAACAACCGCCAGCAGCACGCCTTCCTCGACCCCGGAGTCGGCCAATTTAATGACTTCAGCCAGTGGTCTCGATGGATTTAAATTGGGCGGGAGCGGTTTTGTGGATGCAACAGGATTCTGGGGGGCCGGGCTAGATGGATGTGTCGCTGATTCCGCCGCACTATCCTGAACCCCAGCCGCTTCGGGTGAAGCATCAGAACTGGGCGCGGTGAGCGTTGACAAGGCTGGCGGGGAGTTGGTCCCTTTGGCAAGGCACCAGGCGGCGAGCGGAATAAACATTGCCAGCACGCCAACCAAAAAGTTCCGACCAATCCCGCTTTTCATAACTTCGATGCAAGAGTCCAATTACTATACGAGGAACTCTTCCAAAGTTCGACTTGATTGTGTGGGAAAGTATTCAGGGGCTCTAAACAGCGAATGAATGCGTTCATTGGCGGTTACCGAGGAGCCCGAGGGACCGCCGCCAGCCAGTTAAAGCTTGGAATTCATCATTCATCATTCATCCTTTCTTTACTATGTCGCAGTTTGATCCCATCGAAACGGTCATTGCCGATTTGCGGAAGGGCAAGATGGTTATTGTGGTTGATGACGCCGATCGCGAGAACGAAGGAGATTTGATCATGGCCGCCCAGTTCATCACCGGGGCCGATGTCAACTTCATGGCCAAGTATGGCCGCGGCCTGATTTGCGTCCCGACCACTTCCGAGCGCTTGCAGCAACTCGGCATCGAACGCATGGTGCGCCAGAACCGGGAGACGTTCAAAACCGATTTCCAGGTCAGCGTCGATGCGGCGCGTGGGATTACAACAGGCATCAGCGCCGCCGACCGCGCCGAAACCATTCGCCGGATGGCCGAGCCGACCGCGGTGCCCGAGGACCTGGTGCAACCAGGGCACGTCTTCCCGTTGCGCGCGCGTCCGGGCGGGGTCCTCCAGCGCGCCGGTCATACCGAGGCGGCTGTTGATCTGGTGAGCCTGGCCGGGTGCCGGCGGATTGGGGTGATCTGCGAGATCATGAGCGACGACGGTTCGATGGCGCGTTTGCCCGAGTTGCTCAAGTTCGCCCGCAAACACCGCCTCAAGATATGCACCATCGCCGACCTCATCCAATTCCGGCGCACGCGCGAGAAGCTGGTCGAGCGCATCGAAGTGGTCAAAATGCCGACCGACTACGGCGATTTTAATCTATATTTGTATCAATCCAAAGTGGACGGCCAGCATCACCTGGCGCTGGTCCATGGGGATGTGGCCGGCAAACCCAATGTGCTGGTGCGCGTCCATAGCGAGTGCCTGACCGGCGATGTGTTTGGCTCACGCCGCTGCGATTGCGGCCCGCAACTCCACCAGGCAATGCGCCAGGTGGCTGAAGCAGGCTCCGGTGTCATTGTGTATATGCGCCAGGAAGGGCGCGGCATTGGGCTGGCGCCAAAAATCAAGGCCTACAAATTGCAGGAGCAGGGCTATGATACCGTCGAGGCCAATAAAAAGCTCGGCTTTGACATGGACCTGCGCGAATACGGTTTAGGCGCCCAAATCCTGGCCGACCTCGGTTTAAAAACCATCCGGCTGCTAACCAATAACCCGCGCAAAGTTGTCGGGTTGGAAGGCTACGGGCTGAAGATCGTCCAGCAGGTGCCCATCCGGGTCAAACCCAATCCCCACAACCGGCGCTATCTGCAAACCAAACGTGAGAAACTGGGACACCTGCTTTAGCGATCGTGCAGCAAACCCGCAGTTTGTTCTTGCAAGACCGTTAATTCTCCCCTCACCTCCCACCCATGCTTAAGCACATTCAACGGAAAAAGGTTCGCGCACCAGAGGGGTGGTTTGTCATCGTTGCTTCGCAGTACAATGCGCAGTATGTGGAAGCCATGCTCCGCGCTGCGCGCGCCGAGCTCAAGCGCGCAGGGGCCAGGGGGGTTCAGGTCATTCGCGTTCCGGGCGCCTTCGAGATTCCAGTGGTGGCCGCTAGTCTGGCAGGCGCGGACCGGCGACCCGCCGCGATTATTTGCCTGGGTGTCATCCTGCGCGGCCAAACCGTTCATGCCGCGCACATCGGCGAAGCCGTCAGCCGCGGGTTGATGGAGATTCAACTGGTCTGCCAGGTGCCGGTGGTGCATGAAGTGCTCCTGCTCGAAAACGAGGCCCAAGCCCGCGCGCGCTGCTTGGATAAAAACCGCAACCGCGGCGCCGAAGCGGCGCAAACGGCGCTGGCCATAGCCAAAGTCATGCAGAGTTTGGCTTTGACCAGTGGGGGTTAAGTCTTACCTTGGGGGCCAATGAAACATTCGGGTAGAGCGCGGGGGGCCGCTTTTAAACTACTCCTGATCTCGCTCATTTTGGGCTTTCTCATTTGGGCGCTGATCGCAGTCATTTCCGTCATCGGGACGATTCTTTCGGCTGTCGCGGTCCCGGTTCTGTTGGTCCTGTGGGTTCTTTTCTCTCTATTCACCCTTTATTTCTTTCGGGACCCAACCCCGCACGTGCCGACCGGAGCGAATCTGGTGGTCTCCCCCGGCCATGGCAAGATAGACGTTATTGATACCACGACCGAACCGCTGGTTATAGGGGGCGAATGCAAACGCGTGTCCATGTTCCTCTCGGTATTCGATGTCCATGTCCAGAATGCGCCCATTACCGGACGGGTGAGCTTTTTCAAGTACTCGATGGGCGAGTTTCTCAATGCCCTGAAAACCGAATCGGCCCTGCACAACGAGAATGTCCTGCTCGGCTTTGAATCGAGCGAATTGCCCGGGCGCAAGCTCGCCGTGCGCCTCATCGCCGGGGTCATCGCCCGGCGGATTGTGCCCTTTGTCCAAGAGAGCGAGGAAGTCAAACGCGGCGAGCGCATCAGCTTGATCCAGTTCGGCTCGCGGGTGGATGTGTTTTTGCCCATGGACGCCGAAATCAAGGTGGCGCTGGGAGACCACGTCGTGGGCGGCGAGACGATCCTGGCGGTCTTCCCGCAGACGAGTTGATGATATGCCGGGCCCCGACTCCCCTCCATCGGCCGAATCGCCCGAGCAAAAGCTTAAGATTTACTTTTTGCCCAACCTGCTCACCGCCGGCAATCTCTTCTGCGGTTTTGTGGCCCTCACCAAAATCGTCGAGGCCAATCTCCCGGAGGATTTCCAGCAGATTAAAGTGGCGCTGGGTTTTATTTTGCTGGCCTGCATTTTTGATCTGTTCGACGGGCGTGTGGCGCGCATGGGCGGAGTCGAAAGCCCCTTTGGCCGCGAATTCGACTCCCTGGCGGACATGATCTCATTCGGGGTAGCGCCGGCGTTTCTGGTGCACCGGATTGTGCTGCACGATGTATTCCTGGACCATCCTGAGGTGGGCTGGTTCATTGCTTCCATTTACCTTATTTGCGGCGCCTTCCGCCTGGCGCGGTTCAATTGCCTGGCCGCCCAGCCCACAGCCGGCGCCACCAAGGACTTCCTGGGCTTCCCCATTCCTTCTTCGGCCGCCCTGGTCTCTTCGCTCACGCTGCTGATCATCCGGCTGAACGAGAAAGACAAGACTATCGGCAAATGGGGCTATCTGCTTGCCATCGTGCTCCTGTTCCTCTCGGCCATGATGGTCAGCACCGTCAAATACCCCAGCTTCAAATCGCTGGGCTTGCGCTCGAGCAGCACATTCACTAAGGCCATTATCGCCGCCTTGTTTGTTGGCTCTCTTCTGGTCCTGTGGCGGCTCGTCCTGTTTTATGTCCTGCCCGCCTTTTTTACACTCTACCTGGTGTACGGCTTCATCCGGCCACGAATCTCGCGTCGTGTCCGCCGGGAGATTGAGGAAGACGACGAGGATGAGGGCCTGGGTGCGGCTTGAGAACCGCCGATGGCCGCCTTCCCTCCCATCCTGGTTGCCGGCCTGACCGGTTTTGTCGCCGGCCTTGCCCTCTCCATCCCGGTCGGGCCAATTAACCTCACGATTATTAACGAAGGCGCGCGGCGCGGCTTCCGATGGGGCCTGCTGATCGGCCTGGGCGCCACCGCAATGGAAGTCATTTACTGTTTCATTGCTTTCACGGGTCTGGCGTCGTTCTTCTCGCGCGGTTACGTCAGCGCCGGGATGGAGGTGTTCAGTTTTGTTTTCCTTTTGTTCCTTGGCGTTAAATTCCTCATGGCCAAGTCGGTTGAATCCTCCGCCGTCCATTTTGGCGCGATTGCCGATCGATTCGAGGCCCGCTTGGGCGCGCGGTTCCACCCCTCTTCGGCGTTCCTGACGGGGCTGGTCCGGGTCATGGGCAATGTGGGGGTGTTGGTGTTCTGGGTTATCCTGGCGGCCAACTTCATCTCGCGCGAGCTGGTTTCGCCGGATTGGCCCGGCAAGCTGGCCTGCGTGGGCGGGGTGGCCTTGGGCACCGGATTGTGGTTCCTTGGACTAAGCTGGGCCGTCTCCCTCGGGAAAGGCAAATTTAGCGCAAAGACCCTCTTGCGCATGGAGCACATCTCCGGCGTTATCTTGCTGGTTCTGGCCCTGATTCACGCCGGCACCATCATCTGGCACCTGCGCAAAGGCGAACTGAGGTTGCCGCATTCGTAGAATCCCACCTCTTGTAGAGATTTGAAAATGTCCCGAGCCTCTGATTGGCTCGCAGATTCTCCACATGCCCATCGCAGAATCCGACATTCCAGCGGGCGTTGGAAGCCCTTGTCATTACCCACATTTTTCCTTGTGCGCACTTAAGTGGACTTGCGGTGCCTGGTCCCAAAACTCATGCGTCCCGAAATGCATTTGTCAAGCGTCGAAAAAATCAATGTGCTCACGCATTTCTGTTATTGCTTGCGGACGTAACCATTGCCTCGAAACCACTCGACCGCATCCGCCAGCGCCTGCCCTGGCGGTGTCTGGGGCAGGCTCAGTTCGCGGATGGCTTTCGCCGGATTGAAAAACATCTTGTAGCGCGCCATGCGGACACCTGCCAAAGGGGCTTTGGGCGGTCGCCCGGTAATAACGGCTATCCCTTCATTCACATACGCCGCGCTCAGCGCCACTAAATACGGGACACGAACTTTAGGGGCGCGTACGCCGGAGATTTCTTCAAGAATGGCAAAGGCCTCTGCCAGCGTCCAATTGCCCTCTGCATTCCCCAGGATGTAGCGTTCACCAACGCGTCCCTTTTCCGCCGCCAGGATGTGCCCCACCGCCACATCGCGAACGTGAATGAAATTAAGTCCTGTCTCGAGAAACGCCGGCATGGCGCGATTCAGAAAATCGACAATGACCTGGCCGGTCGGTGTTGGCTTGACGTCACGGGGGCCAACGGGCGCGCTCGGGTTGACAATTACCACCGGTAACCCGTTCCGGGCCAGTTCGAGCGCGGCTTGTTCCGCCTGCCATTTTGAACGCTTGTAATGGTTGCTCATCTGCGTGGCCGACACCGGGGTGGTTTCGTCCGTAGGCACGAGTTGTCCTGCTGCCGGTTTGGGCAGGCCGATGCAGCCAACCGTGCTGGTATAGACGATGCGGACGCAACCCGCCGCCGCCGCCGCTGAGAGCACCGTGCGAGTGCCCTCGACGTTGGCCGCATACATCGGGCGGTAGTCGCGCAACCAAAGATGGTAACTGGCCGCGCAGTGGAAGCACCAGTCGCACCCGCGCATCGCCGCGATAAGCGGTTCGCGCCGGATCAAATCTCCTTCCACCCCCTCGAAGGCGGCGCCGCGCAACCCGCGTTGATCGCTGCCGGGGCGCAACAACGCCTTCACCCGGTGCCCGCGGGCAGCCAGTTCATTAACCAGGTTCGCCCCGAGAAACCCCGAAGCGCCGGTGACGAAGCAGACCATAAATAGTGGCCCGGAAAATAGGCCATTTATCCGCCAGGGAAAATCATTTTTCCAGTTTTGCTGCATCATCGCACTTAAAGTTAAGAAAAACTAAAAACGTTCTTTCTAGCCACTCAGCTACTTGACTTCAAAGGGAGGCTTGCAAACAATGCAGCCCGTCGTATGCCGCTAAAGAGCAGTGCCCGAGCCAGGCGATTATCTCGGAAGGAAGTGCGTGACCTGGATGTCAAGATCACGTTCCTGGAAGGCATCGTTGGCCGCGACCCTGGTTATGTGGAAGCCTTGCAGGTCTTGGGGGACCATTACACCCAGCGCGGCAGGTTCGAGCGCAGCTTGACTGTCGATGAACGCCTCTCGAAGCTCGAACCGCGCAATCCACTGGTCTTTTACAACCTCGCATGCAGCTACTCTCTCAATGGCGACTTCGACCTGGCCGTTTCCGCCCTCGAACGCGCCCTCACCCTGGGCTACCGCGATTTTAAATGGCTTGCGCGCGACCCGGACTTGCGGCGTCTCCGCAAACACCCGCTCTACCGGGGCATCCAGGATAAAATCCGGCGGATGAAGGTGAAGATCAGCTAGTGAATGTCACCGTTCGCGGGCGCGCCCGCCAGTACCGTACCGTCTCTTTCGATGCGGATTCCAATCGCGTTTTGCTGATCGAGCAACGCCTCCTGCCGCATCAGTTTGCCATTGTTCAGGCCCGCGATTTCCGCCAGACCGCCCGCGCCATCACCGATATGGTCGTTCGCGGCGCCGGGGCAATCGGCGCCACGGCTGCTTACGGCCTGGCCCAAGGGGCCCGCGCCTTTCGCGGACGCCACCTAAAGGCCTTCAGCCGCCATGTTGAGGGCGTTTATCAAACGCTGAAATCCGCCCGCCCCACTGCCGTGGACCCAGTCAACGCCATGAACCACGTTCGCGCGGCGATGCAGCCCGGCCAAACGGTCGAGGAACAACAGCAGTTGGCTGTGGCGGCTGCGGAGCATTTTGCCAACGAAGATGTGCGTCATTGCCGCGATATTGGCCGCCACGGCGCAAGATTGGTTCGCAATGGAATGAACGTGCTGACGCATTGCAACGCCGGCTGGCTGGCTTTCGTCGATATCGGCAGCGCTACCGCCCCGCTTTATGCCGCTCATGAACAAGGCAAGGCATTTCACGTCTTTTGCGACGAGACCCGCCCCCGCTCCCAAGGCGCTACCCTGACCGCCTGGGAATTGGCCCAGCAAGGCATATCGCATCAGGTCATCGCCGATAGCGCCGCCGGTCACCTGATGCAACGCGGGAGAATTGACCTGGTAATTGTCGGCAGCGACCGCACCCTGGGCCGCACCGGAGAAGTGGCCAACAAGATTGGCACCTACAGCAAAGCCGTTCTGGCGCACCGGCACGGGATTCCTTTTTACGTCGCTATTCCACTCTCAACGATCGATTGGAGCCTGAAATCCGGCGCCGCCATTCCCATCGAAGAGCGGGACGAAAGCGAGGTGCTCGGGGCTTGGGGTGTGGTGGCAGACCCCAGAGGGAAGGGAAGCCCCTCGAGACCTCTGACGAGCAGAGAGTTCGGTGCGGTTCTGAAAAACCAGCCCTCATCCGCCTCGCCCACGAGATCCCCACGACGCGTTTACGTGCGGGTGGCCAACGCGACGAGCCATGCCGCCAATCCTGGGTTCGACGTCACTCCACCCGAACTCATCACCGGCATCATTACGGCCCAGGGAATTTTCAAACCACGCGAACTCTGGCCCCACCGGCGCCAGTTGGGTTGGCACGTTTGAGCAAAGAGGGATGGTTCACAATTCCTGGCTGTAGGAGACGACGTAAGGAGTCTCTGATCAGCAACTTCCGGGTGAACCAAAGGCGGCCGGTCTGTCATTAGCCCCGCCGGCAACTCCCCAGCAAAAGGCCGAAAAAAGTAAAGGCCGGCCATGCCAGGGCTGGCATATACAACGGAAACTCAATCAACCCTTGCAAAGCCCAACCTAAAAGACCAAGCCACAGGAACCATAAACCGTCGATTTGTCTGGCTCGGACCCCATACACCAGCGCGCTGACGATGAAGAGGGTATAAATCAAAAAGCCGGGCAGGCCTGAATCCGAGGCCTGTTCGAGGTAATCGTTGTGAGTAAGCCGCGCCATCTCGGCCTCAGGCCGCTTGATCCTCTCATATGGGATGGCAAAGGTGCCGGGACCCGTTCCTATCCACGGATGCTCCTTCGTGGTTACAAAGGCCGCGTGCCAATAATCAAAACGCGCGCTGACGCTGGTTGCCCCTTTTCGGAAGAAGCCGGCGTATTTCCAGAAAAAGCCTGTCAAACCCGTGGCCAAAACCAGGCACACCAGAACAATCTTCAAAGACTTGCGGAAATTAAGGCGCAATAGTGCTATCAACCCAAGCAGCAGCATCAGCAGCCAGCCCCCCTTCGAGCCGGACCAAAAAAGGCAACCCAGCCCGCCGGCCAAACCAGCCACGATCACAAACCACCGGGCGGCTGGGGTTAATAGGCGGCGCGCCTGGGTGATGCTGTAGAGCAGGGGGGGCAGGAGCAATAACAAAGCGCCGGCAAGGGCGTTGGGGTAAAAAAGGGTCGAAAAAATCCGATTGCTGGACATCTTTTTGAGGTATTCAGGAGGCACTGGGCCTTTGGGATAAATATACGCGAAGAAGTATCGCCGGGTTTCTTCGAGTCCGCCGAAGTGCTGCTGCCATCCGGCAGCCAGTACCAGAAGGAAACAAGCAAGCAATGCCCCCCAGAATAAACCGAGTTGCCGAACGCGGCTCAGCGAAAAGTACCCAAGATAAAAGCAAAGCACAGAGGCCGCAAAGTGCCAGCAGGTCGGGCGGGAAAGGGCTGTCTGCCAGGAATCATTGGTGGCCACGAATTGCCAGGCCAGCCAGACCAGCGGAAGGACCAGCAGCCACCGGGGCGCATTCGAGTTCCGGCGCGCCCCTGCTGCGCCCAGCAGGGCAACGCCGATCAAAAGCGCGTAGGCCCATTGGACCGGCCAGGGTGACCCCAAAAGAAACTCATAAATATTCGCCGGCGCCGTGACGAATTTCTCCATAATCGGCAGATTCCCGAACTTGAGCAGAGTCAGCCCGAGGAATCCGCCAAAAGTGCCCGAAAACACACTGGCCCAAAGCTTGGATTGTGGCGCTGACATGGATCCCAAATCCCTCCTGCGGCCAGGATTGGCATGGACGCCCTCGCGACCGGAACGCGGTGGCATAATCAGAGCCGGAGTTTGAGCAGACCCACTTCGAGGGCCAGCGCCTCCTGGACATTAGTGAAGAGCCGTTGTTGGAGTTGCTCGATGACATCCAGGTTGCCGAGCGCTTCCTTCGAGGAAATCCGCCGCGCGACCCGTTCTGTGCCAGGCAAGTCCGGGAAGCGCAGGAGTCCGTGCTCGCCCAAGGTTTTACTGGCCTCGCCTGGGGCGGGCTGGCTGCCCATGTTCAAGGTCCTGAGCCACACATCGCGCAGCCAATTCTGCAGGATGGCCAGCAATTCGGTGCGATACCGTCGGTACTCCGCTTCAATGGCGGCCGCCAGCTCGTCTTCCCAGCGCTCGATCAATGCCTTATCGGCGTCCTTATACTGCTGCAAGGGCGAACGGGCAGTCAGGGCCTTGTCGATGCCCTCCTTGGTTTCATTGAGCTTGCGAAGCAGCACATCCATCAGCCGGTACCGGCCCAGCAGGCTCTTGGTTTCGGCCCCTGCCATTTCGCTGAAGGTTGCCAGCCACTGCTGCTGGGCAGGGTCCAACGGGCGCGGGCCTTCGCCGGCAAAATTGAGCCGCAGGCAGCGTGATGTGATGGTTTCGAGGACCCGTTGTGGCTCGGTGGTCAGTAGAATAAGGATGGATTTGAGCGGCGGCTCTTCCAGTGTCTTGAGAAAGGCATTGGCGGCCTCGACGCGCAACCGGTCGGCTGCAACAATGATGGCGGTTTTATACTCTGCCTCGGTGGGCTTGAGCTGCATGGCCCGCATCAACTCGCGCATCTGTTCGGTGGTGATGACGCGCGTTTTGGATTCCGGCCTGGCCCAGTGCACGTCCGGATGGTTCCCGTGCATTATCTTCTGGCAGGGGAGGCAGTGGTCACAGGAATCGACGGGTTTACCCCCTTTAGGGGCGCTGCCGGCGCAGTTGAGGCTCTTTGCCAGCGTCAGCGCCATGGCCTCCAATTCATCCAGGTGATGGCCGGTGAACAAGTAAGCGTGCGCCAGCCGGTCCTGTTGAATCGAGCGCTGCAGCAAACGGATGCCCTGCTGTTGTCCGGGAAAATCTTTGAACGCCATCGCAAAGCCCAAATTAGGGGATTGCTTGAGGCATTTCAAAGATCAAAACATCTCGTGCATTGACCATGGGTGCGAGACAAAAATCTTCGTGAAGGTAATCGGTTAGTGACGGCGGGCGCTGCCGCCTAAAGGCGGCGTTCCGCGCGTCCGGAACGCCGGCTTCAGCCGGCAGCCCCGTAGTCACTGAGGCGTTACTCGTGAAGTGCTGGCGTCTTGGGATAACCCAATGCTGTGTATCTAGAAACCTGTTTATAGTACCTGCCCCGCCCACCCGATATTCCCATTCTTTTCTTTCATACCGGGGATACGGCCTTCATTCCCACACCAGCCGCTGCTCGATGACCTCCGGCTTTTCCGTTCTCGGCTGCGGCTCTCTGCGTTCGCTGAATTGCAGGCGAGCCACCGGAAACCAAATTTGCTGCGGTGGCCCTTGAGGGGCGGGCTCCCAGTCGATGGCGCGATCCACCGCCTGGCGCATCCGCTGAAACCACCATTGGGCCCGATTCAACCGGCGCTGCCGCCGCGTCGTGAACCGGCGCCGCCCCTGGCTGTCGAGACTCATTTCCAATTGTCCTTCAAACATAATTTTCCTTTCTTTTGAGGACAACTTTAGCCACGGCACTTGGACAAAGGCTGTCCAAGTGAAAAATTTTCAATAAAACACGTTTTTAAAAAAGATTGCCGCCTTCCCCCTCGTCCTGGTCCGTAGCAGCCGACGCCACAGGCTTGAATCAGGAGCCTGGCAAAATGGAACGAAAGGCCCGCGGAAAAACCGAGTAGAAAAAAATCGGGACGGAAACGTTTTTCCTGCTTGATCAGTGCCCTAATGGGTGACCCCTGGTTGAAAGTGTAACACAGCAGGTTCAAAGCGTAACAGCATCAGATTTTCTTCGAGGACAGTCCGAGTCGCAACCTCTCAATGAGATGCGTTCCCGGAGTCCTGGCGGGGCCAGCACTCGGACGTGAGGCACCCACGAGAGCACCCAGCGGGTTAGGCGGCGGTAAGAAATAAAGGTGGCAAGATGCTGGCGGGATTTTGTCGCCCAGCGAGGCGTGAACGAGGCGCATATCCGCAGTGATCTGTAACGAGTGAACAACGAAGCTGGGCGGCAAAAGAGCAAGGCAGGTTGCTACCTTTATTTCTTACCGCCGCCTTAGTTCCTTGCGGCTTGAGGTCTCCAGCCGCAACTCGAGGCTGCCATCGCGCCGCTCGCGCATTCGCTGGCTGGGGTGCCAGACCCGCTCACGAATGTACGTGGCGACCTCCCTGGCAAAGAGCAACCGCACATTCCAGGGGCGCTCGGCCTGGCTGATGCCCAAAGCGTGCTTGAAAAACGCCTCGGGGTCGAATGGCGCGGGCGACGCGAAGTGTTCCCCGCTTCCAGTGAGGGAGCGGCAGCGCGAGAGGGCGAAGGTCTCGACCCGTCCAGCCGCCGGGTTAAGGGCAACCAACGACCCGCCGGCTCGCCCTCCGCTGGCGGCGTCTGCAGGCCCCTGGACCTATTAGGCCTGCAGGCCTGCCTAGACGTGGACCCGACGCCCGATTACGAAAATGTCGTGACCGACTGAACTGGATTTGCCGCCACACCAGGCTGAGAATCGGTGTCGTTACGTCAGGCACCTTTTCGGACTGTCTGGCCGCTCAACCACGGTCCTGCCGTCCTGCCACCCCAATTCCACCCGCTTTGGGACCCGGTTCAGACGCTAAAGTGCGCTTCTGCCTTGCCAACTGCCGCCAGTTGGCTTTATGGTTTCCTTACCAGTGGCGGAAAATGCTCGAAAATGCGCCCGGACACAGAAAAACCAATTCTCCTTCACCCGCGCAGCGTACAAAACAATTCGCGTGCCCAAAAAGCAATTCCCTTTCAATTTCAGTTTTTCAATTTTTCAATTCAATTGCGTTGCGTGGCGCAGGCGTCCCGCCCAGCTTTTCCTGGCGAAGAGTGGTGATGATGGCAAAGCGCATCCAACGGCGGCTTTGGTTTGGTTTACCGCACGGGCTGAAATTGGCTGCCAGCAGTTGCGAGGTCAAGCAGGGTTTCTGCAGAGACGCCTGCCAGGGCGCATCCTGGCAGTAATACCATCGGGGCGAGGACCTCTGGCCCCCGATCCATTTCCAGCACGGTCCGAGCACGATAACCCAGCTGCAGGGAAACGCTTGTGGAGTCATCTGGATCAGAGCATTCTCCGAACAAGGTTAAAGAAGGCCCACGTCGAGCCTGTTAAACCGCCAAACTCAGGACAAATATGAAATCAAATTCGTTCAGAGCGAGCAGCGCGATCACCCGCGCAGCGTACAAAACAATTTCAATAATTCTCCTCATCCGGCAGAACCAAAAGCAGTTTCACCTCAATAACCGCCACGGCACGCCTAGAGCTAGGCTCTGGATGTGGTTGGGGTTCGCCGCTTGGGCGATAGAATGGTTATGGCTGGCGGCACCGGCAAAAGCGCAATCACCGCCTGCCCCTCGTTTGGGAATCCAAATGGCAGGTCCTCAACTCAACCTGGTTCTGAGCGGTCTGCCGGGACACACCTATGAATTTGAAACTTCCAGCAATCTGTTGGACTGGGCAGTGTTGCTAATGACCAACAGTGTCACCAGTAACGCGGAAGTCGCGGCGAGCGCATCCGCCGGAACTGGAACCGGGTTTTACCGGGCGGTGGACCTCGGGCCGGTTGCCGGTTCGCCGAGCGCGGTATTCGCGCTGTTGTGGTCGGGTTCATCCCCGTCGACAAATCCCACGCCGCTGGACTTGACCATTGCCGGGAGCGTGGTGTTTACGGTCGAGGATGCCAAAGGCAAGGCACTGACCAACCAGGTAGTCAACCTGTCGCCCAATATCGATCAAGCCACCGTCAGCTTCATCCTTGCAAACGGCAGTTATACGGTAGTAGCGGACGCTTACCCGCAGCCCAATGGCGCGGGTGTGCCCTTCGAGGAGGCGCGATTCTTCTTCACGGTCACCGGCGGTGCGCCTGTCACCCAGACTTTCACGCTGGCCGACAATGCCATTACCAATCTGATCATCACCCCCACCAACGCCACCATGGCCGTCGGGGGAAGCTTGCAACTAAGCGCGACCGCCTTTGACGCCAGCAATGATGTGGTTTTTGTCACCGCGCAATCCGGCGCGCTGACGTGGACCTCCCTGACCCTGCCTATTGCTACAGTAGATTATACCGGCAAACTGACGGGCGTGGCCCCGGGTGTGGCTACCATTCAGGTGGCTTTGACAACCAACCTGGCGCTCACGGCCTTTGCCACCGTTACGGACGCGTTCCAGATTATCGGCATGATGATAACCAACGTGCCGCCGCCGGCGCAGTCGTTGACTATTGGAGTGAGTCAGGAAACCAACCTGACCGTCATCGCCACCAATGCGAATGGCGAACACGTTCCGTTGGCGGCCAGCGCCATGGTTTGGAGTTCCTCGTCGGTATCCAAGGCTGTAGTGGACGGAAGCGGAGCCAGCGGCCTGCTGATTGGGGTGGCGCCCGGCCTGGCGAACATTACCGTAAACAACAAATATGCCCTCGCCGCGCCGGTGACCATCTCTGTCGAAGTCACCCTTACCGGGTCGTCCCTTGGCGATGGCCTACCGCCTCCAACTCATGGTTACATCATCACCGATTTGGGCGCTTTGCCCGCCGAAATCAGCAGCCTGCCGGCCGCCCTCAACCGCGCTGGGCATGGGGCAGGTCTGTCTTGGCTTTCGCTCTCCCCAACTAATGACACCCCTAATTCCGGCACCGCGAATAATCCGACCCCGCAGGCGTATATTTGGAAAACCAGTCAGAATAGCGTGATGACCGCTCTACAGGACCTTGGTGGCGGTCAGGCCGTGGCGGAGAGTATCAACGGTAATGATGAGGTCGTTGGTTGGTCCATCAAACCAAATACCATTTCATCTACCAAGCAATACAGGCATGCCGTGCTTTGGCAGGGAAGCAGTCCAAAGGACCTGAACAGCACGCTTTCCACCTACGGGTCGTTGGGTTCCCCCAATTTCAGTGATGCCTTTCGCATCAACGACCAAGGTCAGGTTATTGGCCAAGCCTCGCTTATTTCGACGAACGTGCCAGGCTGGTCTTCCGCGTTTCTGCTGGATTTGAGCGCCCTGCCCATCAGGGTGGCCTATCTATGGGAAGGTCTGGACCCCCGCACTCAGCCTCTGCCGACCCCCGAGGCCATCAACAACTGCGGCTTCATGGCCGGAGGACAATTTATCTTTAATGGCATTTCGGCCAGTTACGCCTACGCCTTCGTGGGAAATGTTTACCAGGTGACGAACGCGCAAGCGGCACCCTTGGAGAACCTGCCCGGCTGTCAGTCGGGCCTGGCCTATAGCGTCAATGACCTCGAGCAGGCTGCGGGCGTGTGTTCACCAGCATCTACCACTGAGCCTGAATACACCCAGCCCCGCGCCGTCGCCTGGCGAGGGAACAACGGCGCACCCAGCGGCAACCTGGCCACCGACCTGGGAACCAACGGATACTTCAGCCGCGCCTGGTGCATCAATAACTTCGGAACCGTCGTCGGCGACTCCTGGCCCAGTGTCGGCGGCGAATACACCGACAGCCACGCCGTCCTCTGGGTAACCAACATGTATGATCTGAACGCTTATATCCCGACGAATTCAGGGTGGGTGCTGGATGTCGCTACCGGCATCAACGACAAAGGCCAAATTATCGGCCAGGGCACACGCACCAACGAGCTGGGTTACCGCTCCTTTCTGCTGACGCCGAACAAGTGAAACTTATTGGTACATTTACTGATGCCGCCCAGGAGGGCTGGCACAACTTGCGATCACCCGCGCAGCGTACAAAACAATTCGCGTGCCAAAAAGCAAATTCCTTTCAATTTCAATAATTTGACAATGAGGTTCGTTTTACGAGGGACATGGCCTAGAGGAAATCAACGCTGCTTGGAATAAATCCATTTACCGCTATCCACCGAAGCAGCCTCACTGATATGCGGAAAAGTCCCCCGCAAACTGCGAAGGAAATCCTCGTTCAAGCATTCGAGATGTTTGAGAGGAATTCTGAGACCGTCATGCCTGTTGTGGACCAAATCTTGGTCGTTGCGTAGTGCGTGTGCGTGGGGTCAACCCATAGTTTGGTTCGATTTGGCTTTTCATTTCTTAGCTGCCGCGCACGCGGAATCAAAAGGGGTCACGTCTTGGGTCACATCTCCAGGTTCAATTGATGCCTGAAGCCTGGCGCATCATTAAGGAAAAGCACGCCGCTACCGCATTTACGGGTGAAGGAGCGGCCAAGGCTGGTGGCCGATGGAACTCACGGGGGGTGGCTGTGGTTTACACAAGCAGCACCAAATCCCTGGACGCGTTGGAAAGCCTTGTTCATCTCAACCCTCCGGTGATTTTCAAATACGTGCCCATTCGTATCGAGTTTGCAGACACACCCGTTGAAACGGCTCCGTTAGCGGCCCTTCCTCGGGACTGGCGTTTGGAACCCCCGCCGCCTGCTGCGAAACACGTAGGTGACGCCTGGGCGCGGGCTGGACGGTCCGCGATCCTGGCGTTGCCGAGTGTCATCGTCTCTGGCGAACCCAACTACCTGCTTAATCCAGCGCATCCCGATTTCAAAAAAATCTCCATTGGAAAGCCGGGGCACTTTGCTTTCGACCCGCGACTGCTGGCCTGATCACAGAAGTGTATCAACCGGGCGCCTGCGGTTTGTCTCCTGGAGGTTGCAAGTTTATTCGCCCCCATTCGCCGCCCGCCATTTCTGCATTTGGCCGGCGTACCAGTCGGCGATGTCTGCGCGATGCCCCGGGTCGCGCGGCACGTTGAGTTGGTTGATTTGCGGCGCATTCTCGTCCAGGTAAACCGGCGGCAACCTGGCCGGGCGCCAGTCTTCGATGGCACGCCTCAACCGCGCGACCTCTTCCTTCCAGGCGGGCTCAGGGTACAGGTTCGTCATTTCCAACGGGTCCTTTGTGAGATCGAACAAGAGGCTGCGGGCGGGCCGGACGGTGTCCAGGATGAGCTTGGTCGTCCGGGTCCGCGCCATCACCCGCGGCCGCGTTTCGCAAAAGACGATCTCGCGCGTGGCGGCCGGATCGGCGAGATTCAGCCCGCGCATCGTCGGGGCAACATCCAGGCCCGCGACTTTCAGAATGGTTGGCGCCACGTCGATATTGCTGACCAACCGATCGCGCACCGAACCGGCGGCCCGGCCGTGTGGGTACTTGATGATCAAAGGCACCCTGGCCAGCGGGTCGTACATGTGATTGCCCTTGAGCAAGAGGTGGTGAAAGCCCAGGTACTCGCCGTGATCGGACGTGAAAATGATCAAAGTCGAGTCGTAGAGGCCCTTGGCCTTGAGGACCTCAATCATGCGCCCGATCTGCGCATCGAGTTCCGAGAGGCTCGCGAAATAAAACGCCGTCGCCCGCCGCACATTGGCTGCCGTCAGAACCTGGTTCGTGAAGTAACCGCGATCGAGCGCGAGGTCTTGCGCCGGGGTCTGCGAAACCCAACCCGGCAGCAGCGAAATCGTGTCCGGGTTGTACCGATGCGCCCACGGTTCGGGCGGATCAAAGGGGTGATGGGGCTTGATGAACCCCACCATGAGCAGCGCGGGCGATTTCTTATCCCATTTCTCCAGGGTTTCGACGGCGCGATCCCCGATCCAGGTCGTGCTGTAATGCGCTTCGTCGAGGTTCGAGGGCAGCGCCCCGACATTCTCCCAGTATATGCGCCGGGCGTGCCTGCGGTATTCGGCCCGCTGATCTTCCAGGTCGTTGGCATCCACCAACCCCAGGCGGCGCAGGTAGCGATGGTAATCATCGTCCCACCGCCCCGGCCCGTCCTGCTCCGCCAATTCCAGTTCGCTGAACCCGACATCCAGGTAGGTCGGTGCGAAATGCATCTTGCCCACCGCCTTGGTGGCATACCCGGCCTGGCGGAACAAAGAAGCGAAGGTGGGCGTGCCCGGCGGCAACGTGCAATGGTTGTTCCATCCGCGATGCTCGTGCACCGGCAACCCGCTCAAAAGCGAGTACCGCGACGGCGTGCAAACGGGGAACGAACAGAAGCTGTTGTCAAAACGGACGCCATCGGCGGCGAGACGATCAATGGCGGGGGTTTTGATTTGGGCGTTCCCGTAGGCGCCCAAAGCATCGCAGCGGACCTGGTCGGCATGGATGAGCAACACATGCGGCCGTTCAGCCGCCGGCAGGTGGCCGGAGACGAACGCGGCCAAGGGGAGAGCCAGGAGCCATGCCCGTCGTCCGATTTTAATCGTTCGGTTGGTTTCTGCCCTATTGCGTTGCCGATTTCTGCGCGGCTTCATCCGGGGCATCCTAAGAGCAGCGCACCCCGTTGGCAACCAGCGTCGGCAAATTCGATGCCTCGGAAGGCACCCGCGAGGAGCTAACCAAGGCCGTGAAGACCATCTGCCACCGAGCCACCGAGTCACGCGTCAAGATTGGCTTTCGGGTTGGCGCGGTGGCCCGTATTGCGCGGTTTTAGCCTTTTTCACAGTCCCAATGGCCAGCCAGTGTCTGGGGGCGGTTTGGTTACCGTGACCGTAGGCGACCGTACGGTTACCGTGGGTTACCGGCGGATGCCGATTGAGCGACGCTCAACTTCGAACATTCAAACATCGAAGGGATCGGGAGGCGCGGAGCCGGGGGGCTGGGGAGGGGGAGAGGGGGTGCTTTGGGGGTGTACAGCCGTCCCACCGTCCCAAGGCCGGTAAACACGGGTGATTCTCACTCTTGCAACCGTCCCACTTCCGTCCCAAGCCGTCCCAGGCGTTCCAGCAAATCGAAGTGATGGGGAACGGGGCCAAGCATTTTGGCCGGTTTTATCGTTCTGCGAAAAGGGTCGAACTGCAATTTGGCGCAATTAGCTGCAATTTGGTGCAACCAGGTGCAATTTGGTGCAATTGGCGTAGGCGGTGGGCAGACGGAGGTGCCGGTTCGGGAGAGCTTGCAAGTTTGAGAATTGAGATTTCAGACGGGGGTCGATAACCGAAATGGCAAATCCCACATGGCAAATGGTCAATAATCCGCCGATAGC